>JAZNLL010000032.1:0-4842 GCA_045579045.1 Candidatus Avilachnospira sp. | reverse complement strand
CTTTAAGGAAAAGTCAAGTTCACGGTAAAAGAGAATCTCTTGCATACGAAGAAAAGATTTTTCGTCGTAAAAGCGATAGCCTGTAGTTTTGTCAACAAAGGCTGGCATCAACAATCCTATTTCATCGTAATAATGCAGTGTGCG
Organism: Candidatus Avilachnospira sp.; assembly: GCA_045579045.1. Classification (GTDB taxonomy): domain Bacteria; phylum Bacillota; class Clostridia; order Oscillospirales; family Oscillospiraceae; genus Avoscillospira. Next base: position 4,698 of record JAZNLL010000032.1, on the reverse strand, counting down.
CACACTTACACCCGTAAAATCGGCAAATTCTTTAATCTGCATTTTCAATTTTATCACCTCACAACAAGAGCATACATTATGACGGAGCGTGAGAGTCAATACCCTTTTGAAAAAATATGGATTGATGTTCGAAAAATTCAAGTTTATCGAACTCATTATATCATAAAAACTGAGAACCCACAGCAAGAAGCTTCTGCTGTGGGTTCGTTGTCTTTGTTGTGTTTTCAGTAGGGCATTTATGCTTCTGTTTCTGCTTTTTTGAAGCGACTTGCGTCAAAAAACTGTTTTTACTGAGTGCCAAAACCTCAGAAACCCTTGAAATACAAGGCTTTTCGAGCTTTTGGGATTATTCCCATTCGATGGTACCGATGGGCTTGGGAGTCAGGTCGTAGAGGACGCGGTTGATGCCTTCCACCTCATGGGTGATGCGATCGGTGATCTTGTGCAGCAGTGCATAGGGGATCTCCTCGATGGTAGCGGTCATGGCATCGACAGTATTGACAGCACGGATGATGGCAGGCCAGCCTTCATAACGCATCTCATTGCGGACACCGACAGACTTGAAGTCGGGCACAGAGATGAAATACTGCCAGACCTTACCGGCCAGACCGGCCTTATCGAATTCCTCACGGAGAATGGCGTCGGCTTCACGGAGGGCATGGAGACGGTCACGGGTAATGGCACCCAGGCAGCGGACGCCCAGACCGGGGCCGGGGAAGGGCTGACGGTAGACCATGCCATGAGGCAGACCCAGAGCTTCACCCACCACACGGACTTCGTCCTTGAACAGCAGCTTCACAGGCTCCACCAGTTCCATCTTCATATCCTCGGGCAGGCCGCCCACATTGTGATGGGACTTAACGGGCTTACCGCTTTCGGCAGCCTTGATGGACTCCAGAATATCAGGATAGATGGTGCCCTGTGCCAGATAGTCGATGCCGTCCAGCTTGGAGGCTTCCTCATCGAAGACCTTGATAAACTCGCCGCCGATGATCTTGCGCTTCTGTTCGGGATCGGCAACACCTGCCAGCAGATCCAGGAAGCGGTCGGTGGCATCCACGTAGATCAGGTTGGCATCCAGTTCCTTACCGAAGACCTCAATGACCTGTTCGCTTTCGCCCTTACGCATGAGGCCATGGTTCACATGAACGCAGACCAACTGCTTGCCGATGGCCTTAATCAGAAGGGCTGCTACGACAGAAGAGTCAACACCGCCGGACAGAGCCAGCAGGACCTTCTTATCGCCCACCTGCGCACGGACGGCAGCCACCTGCTCATCAATAAAAGCATTTGCCTGCGCAAGGGTTGTAATACGTTCCATGGTTTCGGGACGTCTATTCTCGGACATGATTCATACCTCCCAAAGTAGACTGCGGAGTTCCGCAAAAAATATACAACAACATGGAAAAAGAATATCACAAATGCTTTTTCATTGCAAGATTTTTTTACGCTTATCGACATGAATCAAATACAGGATCACAGCCAGAATAACAGTGGGAAACAAAACCGCAGTCAGCAGACCTGCCTTCAGCTGTTCACCGAAAATACCGGACACAAATCCCACCAGCGTGGGACCAAGGCTGCAGCCGGCATCGCCGCCCAATGCAAGAAACGCAAACATAACCGTTCCGCCCCGGGGGCACCGTTTGGCAGCGATACTCAGTGTACCGGGCCACAGAACGCCCACAGAAAAGCCGCACAGACCGCAGCCAAACAGGTTGATCGCCGGGTATGGCGGCAGCGCGATCAGGCAGCAGCTGATGATGCACAGAGCGGCACTGAACACCATACAAGTCTCAATGGGTACTTTATGAGCGATCTTTCCATGAAGCATTCTGGCAAAACCCATCAATACTGCAAACAGGCAAGGCCCTGCCAGATCACCTACCGTCTTACTGACCTGCAAGCCTCGCTCCGCAAAGGCAGATGCCCACTGCGCCACCGCCTGCTCTGCAGCACCTGCGCAGATAATAGCAAAAATCAACAGCCAGAAGATCCGCTGGTTCAGCAGTTCTCTGGCAGACATAGCCTTGCCTTCCGCCACGATCTTTGCCATGGGCACACGGAGAAACAGCAGACCGTTGGCCAGCGGCACCAATGCCCAGAGGCAGCTGATCCATCGCCAGTTTTCGATTCCGAGGAGGCGGAACAGCACCGTAGATCCCAAAATGGTAATCACACAGCCCCAGCTGTAAAAGGAGTGCAGCTGCGACATAGCTGCTTCCTTATTGGGTGTGGGACATGCCTCTGCCAAAGGACTGTTGAGAACTTCGATCAATCCGCTGCCGATGGCATAGATGATCGTTGCTGTCAGCAGTCCGGACATGGGCGTCGGAAACAAATCCGGAAAAAACGCCAATCCCACCAGTCCCACAGTGGCACAGCCATGTGCCAGTACAATACAGAACCGATATCCCAATCGGTCTGCATAACGGGATGCCAGAAAGTCCACCGTCAACTGCGTCAGAAAATTCAATGTGACCATCAATGTAATCTGCTGCAGACGCAGCCCGTATGTACTCTGAAAGGTCAAAAACAAAAGCGGTGCAAAATTTACGGTAATAGCCTGAACGATACACGCAATTTGACAGGCAAGGAATGTCTTTTTGTAATTCAAAGCAGAATCCCCCTACTTCTCTCTCTTTCCATATAGAATAACGCAGCAAAATCAAAAGGTCAACGGCTTCCCGTGCCAAAAAACTTGACGGAGTTTCTCCTTTTCGTGTACAATATACCCAGTACAATTCCCGATAGGAGCAAGCTATGAAATACAAAATCGTTGCGGACTCTTCGTCCAATGTTTACAATCTCCCCAATGTGGCATACACTTCCGTTCCCCTGAAAATTCTTTCTTCTCAGGACGAATATGTGGACAATGCCCATCTGGATGTCGGTAATATGGTAGCCCATCTGAAGGCGGAAAAAACTGCCGCCTCCACCTCCTGCCCCAATATGTTTGACTGGAGCGAGGCCTTTGAAGATGCGGAGAATATCTTTGTTCTGACCCTGACCAGTCAGCTTTCCGGCTCTTACAATGCTGCCTTGCAGGCTGCCGGCGATTTTAAGCGCAGCCATCCGGAGCGCCGGATCTGGGTATTGGACACCCTCTCCACCGGTCCCGAGATGCAGCTGCTCATTGAGAAATTGCAGGAGCAGATTCAAGCAGAAAAGACCTTTGAAGAGATCCGTGCAGCAGTCCGGGAATACAGTAAGCACACCCATCTGCTGTTCAATCTGCAATCCATGGATAATCTTGCCAAAAACGGTCGGTGCAGCATGGCCCTTGCCAAGGTGGCAGGGGTGCTTGGCATCCGCGTGGTGGGCAGAGCCAGTGACCATGGCACACTGGAACCTCTGGCAAAGCCCAGAGGCGAGCAGAAATCACTGGAGGTCATGCTCAGTGAGATGGCAAGAGGCGGCTTCAAGGGCGGCAAGGTCCGCATCGCCCATTGCTTCAACTTGAAGGCAGCGGAGCAGCTGCAGCAGATGATTTTAGACTGTTTCCCCGGCAGCGATATTCAGATTCTCTCCTGCGGCGGTCTGTGCAGCTACTATGCAGATCTGGGCGGTCTGCTGGTGGGCTACGAGGATGGGCTGTAAAACGCAGAAAAACATTGCAAAAAACATTCTTTTCCTGTATGATTACAGGAAGAGGATGTTTTTTCCTTAAATTCCAAAATATGACGGAGGCAATTCTATGGTACACAATGCGCAGGAGCTGATGGCCCTCATCAAAGAGCAGGACATCAAAATGGTAGATTTCAAGATCGTGGACATCAATGGTCAATATCGTCATGTGACCATTCCTGCCTCTCAATTTTCTGAAAACACGCTGAAAAACGGCATTGGCTTCGACGCATCTAACTACGGCTACGCCGTGGTGGAAAAGAGCGATATGGTCTTTATCCCCGATGTGACCACCGCCGTGGTGGACCCTTTCTGCGAGATCCCCACTCTGTCTGTCACCGGCAATGCCATGGTCATCGGCTACCCGGAAAACACCCATTTGGCACAGTATCCCCGGAATATCGTTCTGGCTGCCGAGCAGTATATGAAGGACAGCGGTATTGCTGACACCATGCTGATCCTGCCTGAATTTGAATTCTACCTCTTCGATCAGGTGGGTTGGCAGGTCAGCCCCGAGCGGATCTCCATGGATCTGGATCTGGAACAGGGTCACTGGAACACCGACTGCCAGGGTCAAGGCGTGGTCGTCCCCAAGCAGAAGGGTTACCACATCGCCAAGCCTCTGGACCGCACCTATGAGTGCCGCAGCGAGATGTGCCTGGAGATGGAAAAGGCCGGTATCGCCATCAAGTACCATCATCCCGAAGTGGGTGCAGCCGGTCAGTTTGAGATCGAGCCCATGCTGGGTCAGATGTCCAAGATGGCTGACGCCACCATGATGATCAAGTATATCATCCACAACACCGCTTTGAAGTATGGCAAGACTGCCACCTTCATGCCCAAGCCCGTCTACGGCGAAGCCGGCAGCGGCATGCATGTCCATGTGCTGCTGATGAAAGACGGCGAGCCTGTTTTCTCCGATGATAACGGCTATTCCCACCTGAGCAAGGAAGCCCACTGGTTCATGGGCGGTCTGCTGAAGCATATCGCTTCCCTGTGCGCTCTGACCAACCCCAGCACCAACTCCTTCAAGCGTCTGGTGCCCGGTTTCGAGGCTCCCGTGACCGTCGG
>JAZNLL010000031.1:0-3896 GCA_045579045.1 Candidatus Avilachnospira sp. | reverse complement strand
GGACTTGCTGTAAGCAACGACGACCTTGCCGATACGCTCACGCAGATCCTTCAGATCCTTGGCAACAGCCAGGATAGCCATCAGCTCGGAGCCGACAGCGATACCGAACTTGGACTCCATCAGGAAGCCGTCCAGACGGCCGCCGATGCCGATAATGATGTTACGCAGGGACTGTGCGCAGAAGTCGATGATCCAGCCCATTTCCACACGCTTGGGATCGATGTCCAGACGCTTCAGACCCTTCTTGGCCAGCCACTCATCATCGTTGTTGCGCTCGTGCTGCATACGGGCAGTCAGAGCGACCATTGCCAGGTTGTGGGCGTTCATAATATCGTTAATGTCGCCGGTCAGACCCAGGGAGAACTCGGTCATGGGCATCAGCAGAGCGTTGCCGCCGCCGGCTGCAGTACCCTTAACATTCATGGTGGGGCCGCCGGAAGGCTGACGCAGAGCGCCGCCGGCGTTCTTGCCGATGTAGCCCAGGCCTTCGATCAGACCCAGAGAAACGGTGGACTTGCCTTCGCCGAAGGGAGTGGGGGTAACAGCGGTGACTTCGATGAACTTGCCGTCGGGCTTGTCCTTCAGACGGTTCATGACCTTGATGAAGTCGATCTTGGGAGTCTTGCCGTAGGGGATGATCTCCTCGGGCAGCAGACCCAGCTTCTCACGGAAATAATCCACGGAAGGCAGAGTCTTTTCTGCTTCCTCAGCGATCTGCCAGTCCTTGTAGACAGTGGGGTCCAGGACCAGAGTGCCGTTCTCTCTTGTGTACTTGCCGTCAACAAAATTGATTGCCATTGGGGTTTCCTCCTCATTATTTTCTGTGGCTGTCATATGCAGCCATCAGGTGAAATATAAATACCCGTCAATGCGAGTATTTGACAAAGTTACTCTGCCGTGATCTCGGCAGCATTGCGGACCAACGCCATGACCTTGGTGCGCAGGACGCTTTGGGTAACTGCGTACTCAAATTCTGCGTCGATATGGGGCTTCAGTTCTTCCATGGTGATGCCGTTCTGACGGCACACCAGACTGTAAGCCTCGGCAATTTCTTCCTTGGTGGCTTCCAGGCCTTCCAGATCCACGATCTGCTCGATAGCAGCCTTGACCCGGATACTTGCCACGGCTTCGGCTCGGCCATCCTCCCGCAGCTGCTCTTTGGTGGTATTCATGAACTGGCAGTAGGCATCCAAGGAAAGACCCTGTTGAGCCAACTGGGCTTCCATGTTCTGCTGGAGATTGTCCAGCTCTGCTTCCACCTGGGCATCGGTGGGGTTAAAGTTCAAAGTCTCGGCAGCCTGACGCAGGAGCCGATCCTGCAGATCCATTTCGCCCCGTTCATCTACATAGGCTTGCAGGCTCTCGCCCAGCTTCTGACGCATCTCATCGATAGTCTGGCACTGGCCCACTTCCTTGGCAAAGGTATCGTCCAGTTCGTAGGGGGTCTTGACCCGGATGGCATGGATGGTGCAGTGGAATTCTGCCTGCTTGCCTGCCAGCTCCGGTGCATGGTACTGCTCCGGGAAGGTGACCTTGACGATGACCTTTTCCTCGGGGACCTTGTCCAACAGCTGCTCCTCAAAACCGGGGATGAACATGCCGCTGCCCAGAACCAAAGTCTGGTTCTCAGCCGTGCCGCCTGCAAACTGAACGCCATCGCAATAGCCTGCGTAGTCCAGAACCACCTCGTCACCGTTTTCGGTGGCACGGTCCAGAATCTCAGCAATGCGGAAGTTCTGCTGCTGCAGACGAACCAGATTATGCTCGATCTCTTCGGGGGTGACAATATGTCGATCCAATGTGGCCTTCAGGCCTCGGTAAGTAAAACTCATGGTAACTCCTAACAAAAAAAGGCGATTCAGCTGCTACTGAATCGCCCAGACGGTCGGCATTTACAAACCATACTCCACCGCAGTATCCTGCGTTATCCGTCAGTCGTATGGCTCGCACTTACTATAACACCGTACCCGAAAATTGTCAACTCAGCATTTTCGCCAACTTATATCGATATTTTTTTATAAAAAACCGTTTGTCTGACAAAATTCACCAAAGGTGATTCGCCGCTCACATTCTGCTTTTCACGACAGAAATGAGAATATCCCCTGCCACCACACGGTCTTCAGCGGCAAAGCCTTCTGCAAAGTTGTCAGAATAGAGAATCTGGCTGTTGGGTGGGAATTCCTCATCCCCTGCCCAGACGATGAGCCGCATGGTGTAACCCGGCAGCAGCTCCAGCTCATAGCCTGCATCGCCATGGGGCAGTTTCCTGCCGCCCAGTGTTTCCATGGCGGCAGCAAAGTTTGCCACACGGGTACCGAAGGTGAAGGCAGCTCTGGTGAGGCATCTGCCCGTAAAGGGCTGGATGTACAGTTCTCCCCAGGGCATCTCCCGGAAGGTCTTGAATTCGCCCTTGGCCGCCACAGCCTTGCCCTCCAGCAGCCATCGCAGCAAAAAGGTCTGCGTCGGCAAGCTTTTCAGTGCAAAGGCATCTTCCTTGTCGGCAGAAATGGCATATTCCGGCCAGGAAATGGTGTACTCCGTATCGATCAGACGGACGGAAAATGCCTTTCCGTCAAAAGCAGTGCCGGTACGGCTGACCGTTTCCTGGGGATCGAGATTCTTAAATAAGTTTACATAATGTTCGAAAGGCACGCCTTCCTTATGGTTTTCCACTTGCATGGTGTGCTCCTTTATCGCTCGGGGATACTGTCGGGGAACCGCCAGCTGTCGGTATGGGGCAGGAAGCAGGCAGCCACAAAGCTGTCCATATAGCCGGGATGGGTGGAAAGCTCCACATAAGTCATATTCTGACTCAGCTCCTCCACCTTCTCATTGGCCTGATCGGACAGGACCATGGCATAGGCACCGGCCAGAGAGGAGTTGCCCACATATTCATATTTTTCCAGTTCCACAGAGGGGAACATGCCGATATAAATGGCATTTTTCATATTGATACCGCTGCCAATGCCGCCTGCCACATAGATGTGCTCCAGGACGGAGGCATCCATGTCCATGGAGGACAAAAGGGTATCGATGGCAGAATAGATGGCACCCTTGGCACGGACGAAGCTGTCGATATCCACTTCCGTCAGAGATATCTCACGGCCGGTGGCGGACTCTTCGGGGGTTGCCAGAATGTAGCGGCCGGTGCCATGCTGGTCACGGTCCACACGGCTGCCTTCCCGGACAAAGAGCCCCTTGGCATTGATGATGCCGCAGCGGAACAGCTCGGAGATCATATCGATAATGCCGGAGCCGCAGAGGCCCACAGGCTGCTGATTGGCTTCGCCTACGATGGTATAGGTGGGTTCCATGGTATCGGCATCCAGCTTGACGGCTTCGATGGCGCCGTCGGTGGCACGCATACCGCAGGAAATATCGCCGCCTTCAAAGGCAGGACCGGCAGAGCAGGCGCAGGACATCATGAAGTCCCGGTTGCCGAAGACGATCTCGCCGTTGGTGCCAAGGTCCACAAATAGGCTGAATTCATCCTTGTCCCACAGGAGGGTCGCCAGAGTACCGGCAGTGATATCGCCGCCCACATAAGAGCCGATATTGGGTGCAATGCGCAGATCGGCAGAGGGGTTCACATTGAGTCCCAGATCCTTGGCTTTCAGATCATGGGCATAGAAGAAACTGGGAATATAAGGCTCCATACGGACAGGACCTGCATCCACACCCAGAAGCAGATGGTTCATGGTGGTATTGGATGCAATGCAGACGCGAAGAATCTCATGGGTCTTGATACCTGCACCGGCGCAGAGGGTGGCAGTCAGAGGCCGCAGAGTGTCTTTGACGATGGCATCCTGCAAACGCTTGACGCCGTTCTCCTTGCCCTGCTCCACGATGCGGTTGATGACATCGGCGCCGTAACGGATCTGACCGTTACCGGTGGA
>JAZNLL010000030.1:0-35493 GCA_045579045.1 Candidatus Avilachnospira sp. | reverse complement strand
TCAGAATCAGGGTAGGAGTGGGGGGAGTCTTGGTGACGAAGGTGAAGCTGCGGTCGGCATAAACCGTGATAACAACGGGGATCTTAAAACCGGCCTGATCCTTGGTGCGCTCGTTGAATTCCTTAATGAAGGCGGCGATGTTCACGCCGTGCTGACCGAGAGCAGGGCCGACAGGGGGGGAAGCGGTAGCCTTGGCTGCCGGGATCTGCAGTTTGATATAACCTGTAACTTTCTGTGCCATGATAAGCACCTCCTGAAATATTGTGGTGATACGCAGAGCGTATTTTTGGCGGGGATAGAACCCCTCCCACGTTCTGACTGACTAACCAGCCATTGGTTTAGTTTTCAACAACCTCCACCTGATCGAGTTCCAGCTCGACAGGTGTTTCGCGTCCGAACATGGAAACGATAACGCGAACCTTGTTCTTTTCGACATCCAGCTCGTCCACAACGCCGACAAAGGAAGTCAGAGGACCGTCGTTGATCTTCACAGAGTCGCCGAGGCCGTAGTTGACAACGATCTCATGCTTCTCCACGCCCAGCTGGGCGACTTCATCTTCGGTGAGGGGAGTGGGCTTGGTGCCGGAACCGACAAAACCGGTGACACCGCGAACATTTTTGATCACGTACCAGGCTTCATCCGTCATAATCATCTTCACCAGCACATAGCCGGGGAAGACTTTGCGGTCGTAGGTCTTGGGACCATTGTCCGTCAGCTCGGTGACAGTTTCCATAGGAATGGAGATCGTATGGATGATGTCTTCCAGATGGCGAGTTTCAACGGTTTTTTCAATGGTAGCCTTGACGGTGTTTTCATAACCGGAGTATGTGTGGACCACATACCATTTTGCTGCTTCTGCCATGGCGATCCTTAGCCCTTGATCAGGGTAATGATACCGTTGACCACAACACCGGCAACAGCGTCAAACACCCAGATGAAAATGCCAACTACGATAACGCAGGCGAGAACGACGAGCGTGTTGTTGACCATCTGGCTCTTGCTGGGCCAAACGACCTTTTTCAGTTCACTTCTCATCTCGCGGAACCAGCGGCCGATGCGCTTAAAAAAGTTTTCCTTCTTGTTGGCTTCTGCCATGTTGTTCACCCTTTCCGCATTGTAGAACTCAATGCATTACTTCGTCTCGTTATGGACAGTGTGCTTCTTGCAGAATCTGCAATACTTCTTCATCTCGAGACGGTCGGGGTCGTTCTTCTTGTTTTTCATGCTGTTGTAGTTTCTCTGCTTGCACTCAGAGCATCTCAGTGTGATTTTCACGCGCATTATCGGCACCTCCTTAATTATTGCCTCCCTGTATTCCCACGGCCTATGAGTAAATTTAGCGGATACCGAAACTACACGAGTATCCATACCGCAGTAGAAAAATGGGCGCAAAAAAATAGCCCTTTTTCACAGGTACGAGTATCATACCACAAGGACTTTCTCAGGTCAACTATATTTTTTGATTTTTTTGAAAAAACTTTCCTTTTTTCATCTATATATGGTAGAATAGGGAAAATGCGAAAAAACGGAGGAAGAGAACTTGCGAATCATGGCTATTGACTATGGTGATGCCAGAACGGGAATCGCCATTTCCGATGCATTGGGCATGATCACGGGATTCACCACTGTGATCCATGCTTATACACCTGATAAGGTAGCAGCTGCCATCAAGGAATTGATTGGTCAGCATCAGGTCACGGAGATCGTTATGGGCTTTCCCAGAAATATGGACGGTTCCGAAGGTCCCAGAGCTGCACTATATAAAGAATTTGCTGCGCTTCTGGAAGAAGTCACGGGGATAAAACCTGTTATGTGGGACGAACGTCGTACGACTGTAGATGCCCATCGGATTTTATCACAGAACAATGTCCGTGGCAAGAAGAGAAAAAATACTGTGGATGCCGTCGCTGCATCCTTAATTCTGGAAGGCTACCTGTCTTTCCGAAGCAGATAAAAAATCCCCGCTGAAAATCAGCGGCGATTTCTCTATTGTTGCGATCTGCGCAATTTTTTGTAAATGCAATACAAAACGATGCTTTGCGTAGCGGGTGTGATGATCCAGGAAATGGGATAGGACAGATACAGAACCTCAAGGGAACGGAAAGCTGCAAAAATCGTGTAGATCCAGATCACACGGAATGCACAGGCACCCAAAGCGGAGATGATCATGGGTGTCCAGGATTTTCCCAGGCCTCGGAGGGTACCGGTCAGCATGTCCATAACACCGCACAGAGCATAGGATAGGCAGATAATCCGCAACCGTATCATACCGGTGGCAATGATCGCATCCCGATTTGGATCGGCAGCAGAGACATAGAAAGACAGCAGCTGTGGCCCAAACAGGTAGGCGAGAGAGCCGACAGTAACACCGATCAGAATGACAACACCGAAACAGGTGAAAACGATCCGCTTGATCCGTGCATACTGTCTTGCTCCGTAATTCTGACTGGTAAAGCTGAGCGCTGCATGGGAAACGGAGTTGGCTGCGATGTAGACGAAACCATCGATATTGGATGCGGCAGAATTGGCTGCCATGGTCACATAACCAAAGGAATTGACGGAGCTTTGGATCAGGACATTGGCAATAGAGAACACGGAGCTGTTCAGACCGGCAGGAATACCGAGCTGCAGAAGCTGAAGGACAACATCTCCGTGGAGGGTGATATTCCGAACATTCAATTTATAAACACCGTCGGTATGAATGAGACAGCGTACAACCAAACCGGCAGATATGTACTGAGAGACAGCGGTGGCGATTGCAACACCGGCGACATCCATGTGGAAAACGACAACCAGGATCAAATTCAAAACAACATTAATGATGCCGGAAACCATCAGGAACCGCAGGGGACGCTCTGTGTCACCGACAGCGCGAAGAATGGCAGCGCCGAAATTGTAGACCATGGTCGCAGGCGTGCCAAGAAAATAAATCTTTAAATATAAGGAGGCGAGTGGCAAGACCTCCGGATCGGTATTCATCATGGCCAGAATGGGAGTGGAGAAGAAGAAACCGATCAAACAGACAATGAGACCGAGAATTCCGCTGAGACCCATGGAACAATGGACGCATCTGGAAAGTTCGTCATGGTTGCGGCTGCCATAGTAGCGGGACACCAGAACATTGGCAGCGGTGGCGATGCCTATAAAAACATTGACAATCAGGTTGACAAGGGAGCCGGTGGAACCAACGGCAGCCAATGACAAAGAACCTGCAAACTTGCCGACGACAATGACATCGGCGGCGTTGAACAAAAGCTGCAGAATACCGCTGGCCATCAACGGCAGGATAAACATAATGACCTTCTTTAAAATCGGACCGGAGGTTATATCAATCTCGTGAGAACGCCTCATTCGTTACACCTCACAAAAAGGTTTCTGCCTTACTTATACCCCCGACAACAGGAAAAGTCAACACAAAAAGGAAGCAGATTTTCTGCTTCCTTTTTGTATATCAATCTTTCACCAGAACGGCATCGCCGGCTTTGAAAATATCGCCTGCACCAACGGTGAGAATCAAGTCTCCCGGCTGGGCAATTTCTTTCAGATAAGCAGTCACATCCTGCAAAGTGGGGCAGTAGACGGCGCCTTCAATCCGATCGGAGATCATCTTGGAGGAAATGCCGATATGGTTGCGCTCCCGGGCTGCATAGATTTCTGTCAGAACAGCAATGTCCGCCTGCTTCAATTCCCGGATAAAGTCCTCAAACAGCGCATTCGTGCGGGTATAGGTGTGAGGCTGGAATGCGCAGATGACCCGCTTATAATTCATGGATTTTGCAGCAGTCAGAAGCGCATGCAGTTCACCGGGATGATGGGCATAATCGTCATAGAGATCAGCACCGTTGTAGCTGCCCTTGAACTCCATTCTGCGGCCTGCACCGTGGAAATGGTGGAGTGCCTCGGCAGTAACCTCTCCGGGAATACCGGATTCGAAAGCAGCAGCACAGGCAGCCAGCGCATTGAGTGCATTGTGTCTGCCGAAAACGGAAAGGTTCACGCGGGTATAGAGCTGACCGCGGCAAATGACATCAAACTGACGCCAATCCTCGGAATAGTTTTCTCCGTGGACGTCGTTCTGTTCATTCAATCCGAAGGTAATGTAGTTCAAACCTTCCAGCGCATCGGTGACGTTCTTGTCATCACCGTTGGCGATGATCTGTCCGTTTTCCGGCACCAGCTGCACAAACTTACGGAAGGAAGCCTGAATATCGGCAAGACCCTTAAAGAAATCCAGATGATCGGCTTCAATATTCAGCACAAGTGCGGTAGTGGGGAAGAAATTGAGGAAAGAATTGCAGTATTCGCAGCTTTCCAGAATGATGGTATCGCCCTGACCGACTCTGTGACTGGCCTTCAGAAGGGGAAGGGTACCGCCAATCATAACGGTGGGATCCTTCTTGGCTTCCATGAAGATCTGGGTGATCATGGAAGTGGTCGTGGTTTTTCCGTGGGTGCCGGAGACGCAAATCGCATTGGGGTAATTTTTCATGATAACGCCCCAGGCTTCTGCACGTTCAAAAACAGGAATACCCATGGCACGGGCGGCAGAAATTTCGGGATTATCATTCTGTGCAGCGGCCGTACGAATGATACAGTCAGCGCCTTCAATGTTTTTCTCTGCATGACCGATGTGAACCGTAATCCCCTTGGACATCAGTTCATCGGTGGAAACAGAGGCATTCATATCGGAGCCGGAGATAATCAAACCCTGGGAACGGAGAACAAGACCCAGCGGACGCATGGAAACGCCGCCGATGCCCACCAGATGGACATGGGAACCGGGCTTGAGATAATCAATAATATTCATATTGGGGCGATTCATGGAAGTTCCTCCATATATAATCTATAAAAAACCTGTTGCGGTATAAGTGTAACAGACGTATAATAATCTATATCCAGACTAATCCAAATATGAATTATATATCAGAAATGTCACCGTGACAAGAGGAAATTGATGAAATATTGTATAAGGAGCACCTTATGAGACCGGATTTGATTTTACAGACCCTTCGCCGTGCAGGATACGAAGCATGGTATGTGGGTGGATGCGTCCGGGATACGCTGTTGGGTCGCCCGATTCATGACTGGGATATCACCACATCAGCCTTGCCGGGGCAGGTTATGAAATGTTTTCGGCGATGTGTTCCCACGGGTATTCGCCACGGTACCGTGACGGTGCTGACGGAGCAGGGACAAGCAGAAGTAACTACCTACCGTACTGACGGCGATTATCCCGACGGCAGGCATCCTGCGCAGGTGACCTTTGTCAGAAATCTGACAGAGGATCTGGCGCGCCGTGATTTTACGGTCAATGCCATGGCCATGGACGAAAAGGGAAATATTGTGGACCTGTACGGCGGCAAAGAGGATTTGCAGAATAAGGTTCTTCGCTGCGTGGGTGATCCGGAAAAGCGATTTCAAGAGGATGCCCTGCGAATGCTGCGAGCCATTCGTTTTTCGGCGCAGCTGAATTTTACCGTTGAAGAGAATACAGGAAAAGCCATTGAAAGGCTGGGGTCGCTGTGCTGTGGACTCTCAGCCGAGCGTATTCGTGACGAAATTGAAAAAACACTCTTGTCTCCCAATCCGGAGCGGGTGAAGGCTATGACAGAATTGAACCTCCCGGAAGCTTTCGGCTTCTGTACGAGCGGTGATTTTGAATGGCTGACGCAGATACCCTGTGATCGCGTAATCCGTTGGGCAGGCTTGTGCCGCATCCAGCCGGAGTTGAATTTGACCGCACTGCGACTGGATAAAATGTCTGCGCAGGATGCCATGATCGCAGGAAGGCTGGAGTTTCCCAAGGATCGGCTTGGCTGGAAGCGCTTGATTGCAGAGAACGGCTCCCGTCGTGCGTCAATTACGGCAGCACTGGCAGGAGAGCGTGATCAGTTGGAGGAAATCCTCTTTTCCGGTGAATGTGTCAGTCTGAAAGACCTTGCGGTTTCGGGTAAGGATTTTCCTCATATGCAGGGAAAAGACGTCGGCGAGCTTCTGCAAACATTATTATGCCATGTTTTATCCCATCCGCAGGATAACCGAGCAGATTTTTTGAAAAATTTTTCTAAAAATTCCAAATAATAGTATTGATTATCATTATTGGATGTGATATGATGCATTCGTACGAAAACGATAAATAAGGAGCGAAAACAAAATGCTGAAAAAGGTTACCGACTCTATCATCTATGTAGGCGCCAACGACCATGATGTAGACCTGTTCGAGGGTCAGTATGTTGTGCCCAACGGAATGGCCTATAATTCCTATGTGATTCTGGATGAGAAGGTCGCCGTTATGGATACCATTGACCAGAAGAAAACAGGGGAGTGGCTGAAGAATATTGAACGGGCGCTTGCAGGTCGTCAGCCTGATTATCTGGTGGTGCAGCACATGGAGCCGGATCATGCCGCTTCTATTGAAGCATTTGTAAATCAGTATCCCGATGTCACGGTGGTGGCCAACGCCAAGACCTTCCCCATGATCGCCAATTTCTTTCCCCGGCTGGAACTGAAGAATACCCTGACTGTGTCCAATATGGAAATGCTGGATCTGGGTAATCACAAGCTGGTCTTTGCCTTTGCACCTATGGTTCATTGGCCCGAGGTCATGATGACCTATGATGCTTATGAAAAGGTTCTGTTCTCTGCTGACGGCTTCGGTAAGTTCGGTGCTTTGGATGTGGAAGAGCCTTGGGACGATGAAGCCCGCCGCTACTTTATCGGTATTGTTGGCAAGTACGGCAAGCAGGTTCAGAATGTTCTGAAGGTTGCTGCCACTCTGGATATTTCTATTATTTGCCCCCTCCACGGCCCTGTGCTGACGGAGAATCTGGGTCACTACATCAGACTCTATGACCTGTGGTCCAGCTATACTCCCGAAACGGAAGGTGTCTGCCTGTGCTACACCTCTATTTACGGACATACCAAAGAAGCTGCAGAACTGCTCCGTGAGGAGCTGCTGAAGCGCGGTGTTCCTGCTGTTGCCTTCCATGATCTTGCCCGCTGCGATATGGCTGAGGCTGTCAGCGATGCTTTCCGCTACGATAAGCTGGTGCTGGCAACCACTACCTATAATGCAGATGTGTTCCCCTTTATGCGTACATATCTGGACAAACTGGCAGAACGCAACTTCCAGAACCGTACAGTTGCTTTCATCGAAAACGGCTCTTGGGCGCCCTGCGCAATCCGCGTGATGAAAAAGGAACTGGAATACCTGGATAATCTGACCTATGCCAATACGGAAGTGACGATCCGCTCTGCGCTCAACGATGAAACCAGAGCCAAGATCGAAGAACTGGCAGAAGAACTGTCTGCCTCCTATACACCCGTTCAGGTCCAGGAGGATCATATCGATCCCACCGAACTGTTCAATATCGGCTATGGCCTGTATGTCGTCACCACCAAAGACGGACAGAAGGATAACGGTCTCATCGTCAACACGGTTACGCAGCTGACTGACAGCCCCAACCGCATTGCCGTGACCATCAACAAGCGTAACCATTCCTGCGATCTGGCAGCAAAAACCGGTGTGCTGAATGTTTCCACGTTGAGCCAGGATGCACCGTTCAAGGTCTTCGAACATTTTGGCTTCCAGTCCGGTAAAACTGTGGATAAGTTTGAAGGCTTCAAGCATGCACAGCGTTCCAGCAACGGTCTTCTGTTCCTGGACAAGTATGCCAACGGCTATATTTCCTGCAAGGTCATCAATCAGGTGGATCTGCAGACCCATGTCATGTTTATCTGCGATGTGACCCAGTGTGTCCGTCTGTCCGATAAGGAGACTATGACCTATACCTATTATCAGAAGAATGTGAAGCCCAAGCCCGAAACGGACAAGAAGGGCTACGTCTGCAAGATTTGCGGCTATGTCTATGAAGGCAGCGAACTGCCGGAAGATTATATCTGCCCCCTCTGCAAGCACGGTGTACAGGACTTTGAACCCATCGGTTAAAGAAATTTCTGCCCTCCTCACATGAGGAGGGCATTTCTCATATTCCTGAGCCGATGGCAACTCTGTAAAGACTGTTAAGCGCCTGCCATGTGAGAGTGTTCAGATTGCCGGTTTCCGGAAGTCCGGTTTTGGATTGAATCCATTGCAGATCCTGTTGTGTCGCCGGGTTCAAAATGCCGTCCACAGGCGGTGCGGATAATTCCGGATAAAATTTGGAAAGAACCAGAAGCATTGCCTGAACAATGTATAGGTGGTTGTTTTCTTCTCCCGGGAGAACCGTCTGTCCCGGAAACCACAAGGGTTCTGTTCTCGGCTGAACCCGCTCGGGAAGAATGGCTTCCCATGCACGTACAATTGTCTCCCATGTCTGCTGATCGACTTCTCCCGTTACCGGTAAACCGTAGGTCTCCTGAAAGGAGCGAACGGAGGCATAGGTGCTTGGTCCGTATAATCCGTCCGGAACAACGGGCAGAATTCTGTTGTCAAAATCGGAGATTTGCCGCAGCATGGTCTGCAGGCTGAGAATGGGATTGCCGAGATAAGTTTCCGGATTTCTCATGTGGCTGTCCCTCCGTCGTTGCTGCCGGGTGTGAGATTTTGTCCCGGGAATTGATCCATGCGACTGCTGTCGGAAAAATCTTCTGTTTCCGGGAATAGTACGGCCTGGTCAAAGACCTCGCTTTCCACAGAGGAAAACTGCTCATAAATGGCATCCCATGTTCCGGCATCCACGGCACCGGTGATAGGCAGACCGACGTACTGCTGAAATGCACCTACGGCATCTCTGGTCGCAATATCATAAGTTCCTGTCTCGGTCAGCGGTGGAATGCTGGGAATAAAATCGCTGAGAACATTGAGCATATATTGCACTCTGCGAACATAGTCGCCGGTATCACCTAAAGAAAGATCGTTGGGATACCTGCCGATGAAAAATTGCTGTTGACCTTGAGACTGCAGCTCTGCCAACCGAAGAACTGCCACATAGATCCGGTTAATCTGATACCATGTGGCCTTGCCTACAATTCCGTCCTGTGCAAGGGAGAAAATTTGCTGAAACTGCCGTACAGCCCCTTCTGTTTCCTCACCGAAAATGCCGTCCACAGGAGAAATCTTCGGAATAGCAGGATAGTTTTGGCTGATGCGGTTCAACGCTGTCTGAATGACTGTGACAAACGGCCCTGTGCTGCCGATGCGTAGTGGTGTTCCCGGATAAGATTCGGTAATGCCTCGGATGGGTGCATCGGTGACGATTTCAATGTCATCGCCGTAGTAATATCGAAGAATTTCTACAGAATCATACCCCTGCTGCGCCAGTTCTTCCGACCCCCATTGGCTGAGTCCTGCGCAGGTTGTGGTCGTTCCGTTGCAGAATTTGGCGGCCAGAGGCTCTATAAAGCCTGTTCTGCGTATGTAATTGTCAAAAAGTTCGTCCACCAAGCGGGAAATGTTCTCAAAATAACTCCGTCCCGGCTCAAAGGATTGATCGATCGCTGTGTTATTGGTGATGTCAAAGTCATAGCCACGGCTGCGGTAGTATTCCGTATATACTCGGTTCAGCGCATAGGAAATGATGGCCAGAATGTTGGCACGAAGGGCGCTCTCTCCCCAAGTGGGATAGATCTCGCCGGAAGCGACATTCTTCACATATTCCGTGAAAGGAACAGTTACATTGGCAGCAGGGGAGTCCGGTGGCCCTAAATGGACGGTGATCGATTGTGGGATAAAAGGAAAAACGGTCGGTGTTTCCGGCATAGAATACCTCCTATAAATTCTGGGAAGAACCGGGAATTTTTGTACTGCCGTTTTCTGCGGATGTTACAGGCAGAGGTCTTAATTGGAGTCCCTGAATGGTCTCCGAGCCGGGAAATACCTGTACACCTTCTGCTGTTATCCCGCCGTAACCTGGATATTCCACCTGTATATCGACTGTGGCATAAGGCTTCAATGCGGCACCGGGAGATAAGGATTCAGCTGTTTCCGGTGTTTCGATGAATAAGGGTTCTGTCAGCCCGCTGGAGTTGGTATATCGGATTGCCAGCAGCTTTTTCTTTTCTGCATCAGTTTGCGTAAAGATGACCGGCACGTTGCGTAAAGGAAAAAAAGCATCGGATGTATAAACTCTTGCGATCACAGAGCCTTGGGAGGCCAAAAACATCCCTCCTTTCACACATGGTATATTCTATGCAGAACAGGTAAATATTGATTTTTGAATTACCGGTGTTATAATAAATAGTAGTGAAAATTTGAAATGAAGGTGTAAAACAAATGACAAAAATTGACATTTATTCCGGTTTCCTTGGAGCAGGCAAGACGACCCTCATCAAGAAGATGATCAAAGAAGCCTATGCGGGACAGAAGCTGGTTCTCATTGAGAATGAGTTTGGCGAGATCGGTATTGACGGCGGCTTTTTGCAGGATGCCGGTATCGAAATCACCGAAATGAATTCCGGCTGCATTTGCTGCTCTCTGGTGGGCGATTTCGGAAATGCTTTGGAACAGGTTATCAGCCGGTATGCTCCTGACCGTATTCTCATCGAGCCCTCCGGTGTTGGCAAGCTCAGCGATGTGGAAGCTGCCGTGGAGAAGGTGGTCAGCGATACGGTTTCTCTGGGCAATCTGGTCACTGTTGCCGATGCCGGCAAATGCAAGATGTATATGAAGAACTTTGGTGAGTTCTATAACAATCAGGTGGAAACTGCCGGTACCATCATCCTTAGCCGTACCGATGGCATTTCCGAAGAAAAGCTCCACACCTGTGTAGAGCTCTTGAAGGAAAAGAACCCCAATGCCGTCATTGTGACGACCCCTTGGGATCAGCTGACAGGCACACAGATTCTGCAGGCTATGGAACAGGGAAATACGATGCTCCATGAACTGGAAGAGGAACATCATCACCATCATGATGAGCATTGCGACTGCGGCTGCCACGATCATGAACACCATCATGATCACGATGAACATTGCTGCCACGAACACCATGAACATCATCACCATCATGATGAACATTGCGACTGTGGCTGCCACGATCATGAGCACCATCATCACGATCACGATGAGCATTGCTGTCACGATCATGAGCATCATCACCATCATCATGCCGATGAAGTGTTCACCAGCTGGGGTACGGAAACACCCAAGAAGTTCACGGAAGAAGAAATTAAAGCTGTGCTTGCAGCCTTCGATTCCGAGGAACATGGTTTGGTGCTGCGTGCCAAGGGCATCGTAGCCGCCAAGGAGGGTCAGTGGATTCACTTTGACTATGTTCCCGGCGAAGCCGATATTCGCCGTGGCGCTGCCGGAGTGACCGGTCGTTTGTGCGTCATTGGCTCTGATATCTGTGAGCATCATCTGGCTGAGTTGTTCGGATTGTAAGGAGAGAAACTATGCCCATTCCCGTCTATGCCTTTACCGGATTTCTGGAGTCCGGCAAGACGAAATTTATACAGGAAACATTGGAGGACCCTCGATTCAATGCCGGAGAGCGTACGTTGCTTCTGGTCTGCGAAGAGGGGGAGGAAGAGTATGACAGCTCCACCTATCCCCACACCAATGTTTATCAGCATATCATCGATGATCTGGACGAGCTGACAGCAGACACTTTGTCTGCTCTGGAAAAGAAATACAAGGCCCAGCGTGTGGTGGTGGAGCTGAACGGTATGCGTCTGGCAGGGGATTTCTATGAGAAGATGCCGGAAAACTGGCAGATCGCTCAGGAAGTCATGTTTGCCGATGCAACCACCATTATGAGCTACAATACCAATATGCGCTCCTTGGTGGTGGATAAACTGACCGGAGCCGAGATGGTCGTCTTTAACCGCGTGCCGGTGGGAGCGGATATTATGCCCTTCCACAAATTGGCTCGCGCCATCAACCGCCGTATTGATATCGTCTATGACTATGTGGACGGCAATACGGTCTTTGACGATATTGAAGACCCGCTGCCCTTTGATATCAATGCGCCTACCATTGTTATCAAGGATGAGGATTATGCGCTGTTCTATCGGGATATTACTGAAGAGCCGGATAAGTACGATAAGAAAACTGTCTGTTTCAAGGGTCAGGTAGCAAAACTCCGTAAAGAAAAAGACGGCATGTTCGCTCCGGGCAGATTTGTCATGACCTGCTGTGCAGATGATATTACCTTCATGGGACTGCCTTGTAAGTGGGCAGACAGCAACAGTCTGAAACCCAGAAGCTGGGTCATGGTCAAGGCCCATATTTCCGTCCAGTATCATTCTGCTTATCGCGGCATCGGCCCTGTGCTGACAGCTGTCGCTGTAGCCCCCGCCGACCCGGCAGAGGAAGAAGTTGCGACATTTTAAGTGAATAAACGGAGAATTCCGTAAGAAAGGATAGGGATGTACATTGAAAAAGTCTATTAACATCTGGTCTTTCGTGGGAAAGACCAACCGAGAGGCTATCAAACTGGCAAAGGATGCCGGTTTTGAGGGCATTGAACTGGCCTTGGATGCCACCGGCGAGATCAGCCCGGAGGCCACCGATGAGCAGCTGGCAAGCCTGAAAGCCTATGCCGATGAATTGGGCATGGTCATTCCCAGCCTTTCCAACGGTCTGTGCTGGGGCGATTCTTTGACCTCAGATGATCCTGCAGAACGGCAGCGTGCCCATGACCTGATTGTTCACCAGATCCGCTGTGCCAAGGCACTGGGGGCTGAGACGGTTCTGGTGGTTCCCGGCAGTGTTTCTGTGGAATTTGTACCGGAGCGGCCTGTGATTCCCTACGATGTGGCCTATGACCGCGCCTTGGAGGAAATCAAGAAGCTGGTTCCCGTGGCAGAGGAATACGGCGTGGAGATCGGCATTGAAAATGTCTGGAATAAGATGCTCCTGTCTCCGCTGGAGATGCGTCAGTTTATTGATGCTGTCGGCAGCGACATGGTCGGTGTCTACTTTGATACAGGTAATGTGGTCTATTCCGGCTATCCCGAGCATTGGATCACCATCCTGGGCAAGCGCATTAAGAAAGTCCATTTCAAGGACTATCGCCGTAATCCCGGCGGTCTCAATGCCTTTGTGGATCTGCTGGCCGGTGATGTGGACTGGAAGGCCGTTATGGCTGCTTTCAAGGCCATCGGCTATGAAGGTTGGGCTGCGGGCGAGATGATCCCTCAGTATGCTCAGGGTTCTGACCAGATCATTTATAACACTTCCGCTTCCATGGAGCGGATCATGAGAGGAGTTCTGTAATATGATTAAAGTTGGTTTGATCGGCTGCGGTTTTATGGGCGGTATGCATGCTGCCTGCTATGCAGCGCTGGAAAATCTGGGTGTCAAGGTAGTTGCTGTTGCTGATCCCCGGAAGGATTTTGCCGAAAAGCTCATGGGTGAGGGAACTGCCTATTATGAATACGGCATGGATCTGATCCAACAGGCCGATGTGGATGTTATCGATATCTGCCTGCCCACCGATCTCCATACCGCTCATGCTGTTGCTGCCATGAAGGCCGGTAAGCATGTCTTCGTGGAAAAGCCTGTCTGCATCAAGGCAGAGGAGATGGATCTGCTTCTGAAGACTGAAGCTGAGACAGGTGTCAAGGTGCAGGTCGGTCAGGTCATCCGCCAGTGGACAGAGTATAAGTGGCTGAAGGAAACTGTCGATTCCGGTGTTTACGGAAAGGTTCTTTCCGGTGAATTTACCCGCATCAGCGGCAGACCCGACTGGGCCAGCGAGAATTGGCTCCATACCATCGAGCGCAGCGGCGGTGTGGCTGTGGATATGCACGTTCACGATGTGGACTTTGTCCGTTATATCATGGGTGAGCCTGACCGTGTGCAGGCTCAGGCTTATCGCGATGCAGAAGGTGTGATCCAGCACATCAATGCCCTGTACGGCTATGGAAACAATGTGGGTATTGCCATTCAGGCCGGCTGGGATTATCCCGCAACCTTCCCCTTTACCGCAACCTTCCGTGTGAAGTTCGAAAAGGCAACTGTTGTACATAACGGCGGCATCACCGTCTATCCCAACGAAGGTGAACCCTTCCAGCCTAAGATGGAAGAAGAGTTCCAGGGCGATAATGATATCGGCGGCAATGTGTCCTCTCTGGGTGGCTACTATAATGAACTGAAGTACTTTGTAGAAGGTCTGCAGGGTAAAAATGATCTGTCTGTCGCTACTGTTTCTGAAGCGATCAAGTCCATTCAGCTGGTTCTGAAGGAAGTGGAAGCTGCAGGCGGTCTGGTGAAGAAGTAAATAAAAGATGTGCCTCGAAAGAGGCACATCTTTTATGGTTCGAGAAGATCTGTGAGGGCATCTTTTCCGCTGTAAGTGTCGTGAACCTCGGACAACAGAGCGTGATAAAAATCCCTTGCCGCCTGCCGTCTTTGAGCAGCTAATTCCTTGCCTCTGGCTGTAAAGAAACGGTCATAAAGCCGCTCCAACTTGAATTTGTATTCCTGGAAGAAATTGGATGTGTCATCATCTGTTCCGTCGGAGACGGTTCCGTCTGCTTTCAGAGCATAAAGGGGTCTGCTGAGCCTGCCTCCATAGAGCAGCGTTCTTGCCACACCCATGGCACCGGTCACATCCAGCTTGTCGGCATCAAAGAGAATTTTTGCTTCAATGGATTTGGGAGGCTTGTCCTTACGGAACCGGTGAGAGCGGATGCACTCGGCCACTTGCTCGGCAAAATTCTGTCCATAACCGCAGCCCAAAAGATATTCTTTTGCTGCCTCCGCGCCGACTTCTGCGTGGCAGAGGCTTGGATTTTCAATCTGTGCCTGTCTGCCGATATCGTGAAGCAGACAAGCCGCAATCAGAATGTCATAGTTGACATCCTTTTCCGATTTGGCAATATCCAAAGCGGCATAGAGCACCCGGCAGACGTGCTCCCGGTCATGGGCGCTGTCCTTCATGCAGCCTTGCATATAAGTATTGATGCGTTCAAATTCCGGTTGTTTCATAATTTCTCCTGAAAAATGCGCACGACATTTGCCGTGCGCATATGTTGTTATTCAGCTCTTTCGTAAACGAAAGCGGTAGGCAGAGGACGGCCGGAAGGAAGGTTCTGGTTGGAACACTTGATTACGTATTCGCCGTCGTACCACATGATGGCACTGGTGCCGCCGTCCAAATTCATAGCCTGCATACAGCCATGACGCTTGAGAATCTCGGCACACTCGATGACATGGGTACCCACAGAACGGACGGGCATACGGCCCTCAATAGCCAGCATGAGGATCTCGTACTTATCCGACTGACCGATACAGGCTCTGGGATGCAGACCTGTCCAGCCACAGTTGGAGTCCACAACGATCTTACCGTCAATGATCAGCGCAGGCTGGAATTCTACAGCGTCGGTCGTGCCTTCACCTACGGGAGCACCGGCATCCTTGATGTACATGAGATTGTCTTCATGAAGCTCCAGACGTTTGTAGCCCCAACCCATGTGGGTGTTGCCGTAATCCTTGCCGTTGCACTTGGCATAACCGGCCAGAATACCGCCATTGCCGTTGCCGTTGGGATCGATAAAGCCACTGCCGGTCATGGAGAGAACACCGTTGTTGGCCTTGGCGATAACACCGGCAGACTCACCGGTGACGCCCAACTGAGAGGAGGGGCGGACAGAAAGTCTGGCGGGATCCTTGGCCTTTGCCAGAACACCGATATAGCCGTCACCCTTGACACGGATCAGCAGAACCTTATTAGGCACATCAATGGCAAGAACCTGCTCGCCGTGGATGGTCTGAATATCGGTGCCACTGTCGTCCAGGCCGGCTTCATTGATATAGATATTGTCCCAACCGTTGTCCAGAACTTCGGGATTTTTTTCAAGATATTTCTCAAAAGATGCCCGATCCAGCTCATGGTAGATGCTGAAGAAAGCCGCTCTCGCTGCTTCCTCTGCGGCTTCCTTTTCGTCCACCACAGAGACATTAACCTCGAACTTCTGTGCATCACTGATCAGATCGTTTTTATCGTCCTTCTCCCAGCTGGAAGAGAGGTTCATCTGTTCAGCCAGCGCCTGCGCTCTTTGATCCATCACATCCTGAATGATTTCGTCGGGAATGATGGTAGTGGCAAGCCACTTGTGGTTCAGCGTGTCCATGGCTGTCTCGATATAAATGGTACGCCACTTGGTGATAAACGGGTTCTGAGAATAGACGCAGAAGAAATAACAAAGCTCCACAGCCAGCAGACAGCCGAGGACTAGGGCCGTAATCTTGAGAGGCTTAAAACGCTTCTTGGGTGCCTCTGCAACAGCCACATTACCGCGGTGCGCACTTTGATTTTCCGGTTTCTGTGATAACCGGGTGGCAGCCTTGTAGCTGCCAAATAATTTAAGTTGGCTCATAGTACTCCTTCATTTCCGGGAAATGGTATAACTTCTGTTACGGCATGTCTGATTTTAGAAAGCAGACACACATACAAGATCATTCTATCACACTTTATCCGGAAATGCAAATTATTCTCCGAATAATGGGGCGTCTTAGTTGAAACAGCCAAAAATAGGGGAGCGATGCCATCTATCCTTTACAGTTGTAGTGTAAGATGGTAAAATTAAAACACAGTTTGAAAAACAGTAGAACAGGGGAATGAAACAATGATCGTAACAGTTACGCTGAACCCCGCTTTGGATAAAACCGTTACCTTACCGGGCTTTGCGGTGAATACCGTGAACCGCGTCCAAACTGTCCGGTTGGACCCCGGCGGAAAGGGAATTAACGTATCAAAGGCTGTTTTGGCGCTGGGCGGGAAGACGCTTGCTATCAGCGTTCTTGGCGGAGCCAACGGCGGATATATCAAGCCTGCTATGGATGCCATGGGTTTGCCCAATCGTATGATCCTCTCCGAGGGACCCACCAGAACCAATCTGAAAATCGTGGATCCCGTTCTTGGCACCAATACAGATATTAACGAACCGGGAAGCCCTCTGCCGGAGGATGTTCTGAAAAAGGTGTGGACGACCTTATCCGAAACTGTACAACCCGGAGATACTGTTGTTTTTGCGGGAAAAAACCCTCCCGGTATGGCAGATGATTTTCCTGCAGTGTGGATCAGAGCGCTGAAAGCCAAGGGCATTCGAGTTTGTGTGGATACGGTAGGAAATCCCATGATCATGGCTCTTGCCGAGGGACCGGACATCATCAAACCCAATAAAGAGGAACTGTCCGAACTGATAGGCAGAGAACTGCGTACAGATGAGGAAATCATCGCGGCAGCCAAGGAACTGGTAGCCGGAGGCGTGGGGTTGGCTGCAGTCTCTATGGGTGGCAGCGGAGCGATCTTTGTAACTGCCAATCATTGTATCCGCGGCTATAGTCCCAAGGTTTCCGTGGGCAGCACAGTCGGTGCCGGCGACTCCATGATGGCAGCGTTGGCCTACTACACGGAGGCAGGTTGTTCTCTGGAGGAAACAGCTCGGAGAGCGATTGCAACAGCCTCTGCCAAAGTCATGTGCAGCGGTTCCGAGGCTCCGGATCTTGCTGCGATCCTGCCCCTGATCGATCGTGTCTGTATTGAACATATGTAATAAAAACTCCATCGGCTTGCGCCGATGTAGTTTTCTGCTATTTATTCGGTAATCTTGAAGGTGATGGGAGCGCCGGTCTGCACAATCTTCCCGTTGAAATAAAGTTCAAGGGTGTAAGTGCCGGGTTCCTGAGGCGTACGGAGCAGTTCACCCACGTACTTCTTGCTGGTCCACATACCGCTCCAGTTTTCTTCACCGGTGTAGTGATCCACAACACCGCCTTCGGCATTTCTGACAACCAGCAGAATGGTCACGGTCTCATCGGTATTCTTGGGAGTGCCGATGGATTCGCAGGCAAATGCAATTTTTTCATCCTTGGTGAAGTTCTCACGGAGGGTGCCCAGATCGTTGACGGTCCACTCATCCTTTGCAGGTCTCAGCCATGTGCTCACATAACCGCTGGTAAAGCCGAGCTCAGAGAACTTTTCGGATGCGGGAACGGTGATCTCTACCTTGGTGCTGTCGCCGCCGACCTGCTTGCCGTTGGCTTCCTGCACTTCGATGATGTAAGTACTGTTGGGAATCAAGCCGGTCAGAATTACAGAAGTGTCTTCTGCCTTGACGGCGTTGCCCATGGTGTCGGTGCCCTTCATGTTGGAAACGACCAGCCATTCAATGCCTTCAGACTTGGCTTCGGTGGTCCAGGTGACGGACACATCGCCCTCTTCTGTCATTTCAGCCTTCAGATCCATGATCTTGAGGGCATTGGGAGTGATGCTGGTGCTGGCGGCCTGTTCCATGTTGTCACAGGTAATCAGAATGCTGTAAGTCTCACCGGCCTGCAGATTTTCAAGAACGACGGTGCTCTGATTGACTGTCTGGCTGTCGCTGTAGCCATCGGTGCCGGTGGTGGTCACGTTCCAGCTTTCGGGGGTAGCGCCGGTAAAGGTCCAGGAGAGGGTAGCGGTGGAACTGGAGAGAACAGCTTTCAGTTCACCCATGCTGACAGAGGGGAGTGTGCGGCTCAGCACGGTTGTGTTACCGGAGAGATGAATGTCCTTGGGATCCAGAAGAGTAACGGTATACTCCGTATCGGGCTCCAGACCGGTAAGAACGGTGCTGTGGCCGGTAAAGACCTTGGTCTTTGCTTCCTTTCCGGTGGGGCCGTAGGAAACGGTCCATTCCTCAGGCTCGTTGCCGTCCACGATGAAGGTCAGTTCCAGTTCGCTGACAGTCTGACGGTTGACCGTGAGACTGATCACATTGGTGGTAGACTTTGTAGAGCCGGTGATGGAATAAGCACCTTCGAATTTTACATTGCCGATGCCGGCAAGGGAAATGGTGTAGGGAGAACCGGAAGCCAGACCTGTAAAGGTGTTGGGTGCACCGGTATAGGGCTGACGGATTTCGTTGCCGTAAGCGTCGGAGCAAACAACCTCAAAGGTGGTGGGGTCTTCCTGCGTCTCTACCATAACGGTAATGGAGTCCAGCGTCTGTTCCGTGACTTCCATGCTGTTGATGGTGATCATATCGGGCTTCAGGAACAGGAACCAAACTGCCGTTGCAACGATTGCAACAGCCAGAACCACAGTCAGAATCGTGGGGATCCACTTGTTGCGGCTCTTACGGCTGCGGGCCTTCTGAAGCTTTTCTTCCATCTGGTCGGGATCCAGCTCATCGGTGATCTCCAGGGAGGTGTAATCCTCCTCAATATCTCTGTGAACGGACTCGATGAGAGAGGAAAGCATGTCGTTATCGGGAGCAAAGCTGGCCTTGAAGTCCTCATCCATTTCCTCGGTATCGGCAAACTGGACGGGTTCAACCTCTTCTTCAACAGCTTCGGAATCTACCTGAATTTCTTCATCCTGAATGGGAGGGACGATGGGGGTATCTCCGACCTGATTTCGCTTCATATACTCCACGATCGCGTCCTTCAGCTCAGCGGGAGTCTGGTAGCGATCTTCGGGCTGATAGGCGCAAGCCTTACGGATGATCTCAGCCATCTCGTAATCGGCAAACATGGGGGCAGGCAGTTCCTGACCGGTAATTCTCTGGCGGTCAGCTGCCTTGGCAGAGGTTCTTTCATCCTCAAAAGGAGCATGGTTGCCGTTATAGATCCGGTAGAGGATCAGACCGACTGCATACAGATCAATGGTCTCATTGACATTGGACATGATGTCAAAGAGCTCAGGGGCCGAATAGGGACTGAGCATGCTTTCGGGCACAGCGCGGAACTTCAGCTGATCGATTTTCGCTGCACCCAGATCACCCAGCATGAAATGACCCTGTGCATCCAGATAGATATTGGACGGAGTCACATCTCTGTGGATGAGGCCGGCATTTCGCAGATCCTGCAGGGCGCTGCACAGATCCAGAGCCAGATTGACGGCACCGGACTGTGTCATAGGGATTTCGGCGGTGTGACGTTCCAGCGTGCTGCGATATTCGGACATCAGATAGACATCAAAACCAACTTCGTCTTCCTTTGGCTTGATCTCATAACTGCGGAAACAGTCCAGATTGGGACAGTCGGAAAGCGTTTCCATCAGTTCCAGTTCCGCCTGATAGTCTGCGACCACCTGCTGGTAATATTCCTGAGCGGCTTCTTTGTCTGCAGCAGCTCCGGTGAAGATCAAAGCGTCAACCTGACGCTGAGACTCGGGAACGGAGATGTGCTTCAGAACATAGAAGTGATCAGACTTGTTGCTTCGCACCAGATAAACGGCAGCAGCTCCCTTTTTGCCAAGGCAGCTCAAAGCCTCCATGTTGTTCAGCAGTGTGGTGTTGAGATTAATTTCGGACAAATGTGATCGCCTCCTTCAGCGCATACAAGTTTATTTTAGGCGATTTTGGGCAAAAAAGCAATAGAATATATGTAAATAATTGATAAACAGGGAATGTTTTTCTTGGCTGTGTCAAAGAATGCAGAAAGAAGTTGGAATTTGAAAAGTTTTGTGGTATGATAAAGTAACCTTTAATAGGAGGATTTTGCGATGAAACTGAAAGTCTGCGAATATTGCGGAACTGAATACAACAAGGATCAGAACAAGTGTCCGCTCTGCGGCAAGGAACCCGGCGAGGGTGTACCTGCAGCGGAACTGGACAGTCAGACTGCCCGGGAGCGTATTCCGCAGTGGATGTGGATCCTGACCTGCGTTCTGTTGGGTCTGGCTGTGGTGATCGGATTTGTGTATTTCCTCGTGAGCATGGAGTATGTCGGCCCCAAGGATGATGCGCAGCCTGTGATCTCCGCACCTGTTGTGGAAGAACCCGTGGAAGTCCTGCCGGAAGAACCTGTCGTGGTGGAAGAAGAACCTGAGGATCTTTCCTGCACGGAGCTGACTCTCAGTCAGGAAGAACTGATTTTGGATGAGCTTGGGAGCCATGTGTTCCTGACGGCTCTGCCCTCTCCTTTAGACTGCGAGGATGAAGTGATTTTCTCCAGTCTGGATGAAGCTGTCGCAACGGTCGATGAAGGCGGTATGATCACTGCTGTGGCTCCCGGCGAAACGGAGATTATTGTCATCTGCGGTGATGTGACGGCATCCTGCGTTGTTATCTGTGACTTCGAAGTGGAAGAAACCGAAGAAGAACCTGAGGAAGAAGAACCTAACGAAGAAGAGCCTGAGGAGGAACCCGAGGAAGAGCCTGAGGAACCTGCGGCTCAGGAACCGATCAAGCTGAGCTCTGTGGACTTTACGCTATTCCGTCCCGGTGAAGAAACGGTTCTGACTGTGAAGAATGCACCCGAAGGTGCTGCAATTACCTATGTGTCTTCCGATCCCTCCGTCGCCACCGTATCCGATACGGGTAAGGTCGTGGCTGTGGGTGACGGTACTGCGACGATTACCGTTACTGTGGACGGTCAGACGCTGACCTGTGTTGCCCGCTGTAATCTGGGTACGACCACGGAAAATAACGAGGATACGCAGGCAGTTCCTACAAACCTTCAGCTGTCTCATACAGATGCGATGCTGTTCCGTCTGGGTGAAAGCTTTACCCTCTCTCTGACCGGTGACGGTCAGAAGGTCACCGGCGCAACCTTCGCCAGCGAAAACAGCGGCATCTGCACCGTTTCCGGCAACGGTCTTGTGACGGCTACCGGTTCCGGTACGACCAATGTCAATGTAACCTACGGCGGCAGGACCTACACTTGCATTATCCGCTGTAATTTCTGATAGAATGCAGTAACAGCAGGCAGAAACCCTGCCTGCTGTCACAGCTTGCAATCAGTGATTTTTGTCACCCTTGCGGAAAAGCAGGGTGATGCACCAGAGACCGGCCAGGCCGACCAGTGCGTAGATAATACGGCTGATGACGGCAGTCTGACCGCCAAAGATCCAAGCCACCAGATCGAATTTTGCAAGGCCGACGAGGCCCCAGTTGATGGCGCCGACGATGGTCAGGATCAAGGCAATGGTATCCATTAGATCAACTCCATTTCTTTTGGGTTTCCTCAGTTTGTGCAGTTTCTGCCGGAATATACGGGGAAAGAAATAATTGATAAAACAAAACGCATCATAGGAAAGCTGAGATTTCAATGAAATATATTTTAGTAATCGGCGATGGCATGGCAGATAATCCTGTGCCGGAGCTGGAAGGAAAAACACCGCTGGAGGCAGCAGACAAAACATTCATCGATGAACTTGCTGCCAAAAGTATCATCGGCAGCGTCAAAACCGTGCCGGACGGACAAAAGCCCGGCAGCGATACAGCCATCATGTCCATCTTCGGATATGATCCCAGCGTGTACCTGAAAGGCAGAAGCCCCCTGGAAGCTGCCGGTATGGGGATCATCGTGGAAGAAGGCTACGTCAGCTTCCGCTGCAATATGATCTCTTTGGAAGAAGGCGATAAGCCTTTTGGAGAGAAGATTATCTATTCTCACAACGCAGGCTCTATCGATGGCGAAACCTCCATCGCAGCCATTACACAGCTGTGTGAAGACCCCGAATTCAAGGCAGCTCTGGAAGAACTGCATATGTCTGTTTCTCCCACACCTTCCTTCCGCCACATTATCAAGCAGAAGGGCGGAGATATTGAAGGTATCGTTATGAAACCGCCTCACGATATTCTCGGTCAGTCCATTGGCGGTTATGCATTCTCCGGTAATGAAAATGCCACCAAAATCTGGAAGCTGATGGAACTGGCAAACAAGAAGCTGGAGAATCTGCCTGCCAATCTGAAGCGGAAGGCCGAAGGAAAAATGCCCGTCAACGGCATCTGGCTCTGGGCAGAAGGCAGCGGCATGCAACTGCCGGACTTCCGGGAAAAATTCGGCCACTACGGGTCTGTCATTTCCGCTGTGCCTTTGGTTCACGGCATTGCCGCTCTGGCAGGTCTCAAGCCTGTGGAAGTGGAAGGTGCTACCGGAGAGGTGGATACCAACTATGCAGGTAAGCTGCAGGCCGCCAAGGATGCTCTGCTGACAGACGATGACTTCCTCTGTGTCCATCTGGAGGCACCGGATGAGGCTACCCATAACGGCAGCTTGTCAGATAAACTCCTTGCCATCTGGCAGCTGGACAGTCTGATCGTCAAGCCTCTGGTAGAGTGGATGGAAGAGCAGGGGATGGAGCATCGCATTCTGATGCTCAGTGACCACAAGACCCTCATGTTCACCAAGACCCATGACGGCGATCCCGTTCCCTACATGATCTATGACAGTACCGCTCCCGTAAACTCCGGCTACCGCTATACGGAAGCAGACGGGCAGAAGGGTGTGTATGAAAATAACGGTACTGCCCTTATGCATATGCTGTTTCAGTCGTAAATCAAACATTTTGAAAGGAGAGTTATTATGAACGCTTTTATGCCTGCTGATATTTTGCTGCCTCAGGTAGAGAATATGGAGAAATGGGCTGTCATTGCCTGTGACCAGTTCTCTTCCAATCCCGCTTACTGGGAGCGTGTCCGCGCCAATGCCGAGGGTGCTCCCTCCACCATCAATCTGATCCTGCCCGAAGCTGAACTGGGTACAGAACAGGAAGAGGCTCATACCGCCCTCATCAATGAGACGATGACCAAGTATATGAACGAGAAGGTCTTCAAGACCTATGCCCGTTCCTTTGTCTATGTGGAACGTACGCTGGAAAACGGCTCTGTCCGCAAGGGTCTGGTTGGTATGGTGGATCTGGATACCTATGATTATTCCGTGGGTTCTGTTTCTGCGATCCGTGCCACGGAGAAGACGGTTGTGGAGCGTATCCCTCCCAGAATGAGAGTCCGCCGCAATGCTCCCATTGAATTGCCCCATATCCTCATGCTCTGTGATGACCACGATAAGAAACTCATCGAGCCTATCGAAGCTGTGAAGGCTGATCTGCCCGTCCTGTACGATTTCGATCTGATGGAAGATGGCGGTCATATCACCGGTTGGCTCGTGCAGGGTGAGGCTGTGGATGCTTTCGAAGCCCGTCTGGCTGCCTACACCGCTTCTGTGGGCGACAAGTATGTGGGACTGCCCGGAAAGCCCATGGTCTTTGCTGTTGGTGACGGCAACCATTCTCTGGCAACTGCGAAGGCCTGCTATGAAGAACTGAAGGCCGCCAACCCCGGAAAGGATCTGTCCAACCATCCTGCCCGTTATGCTCTGGTGGAACTGGAAAATATCCACGACGAGGCCCAGGTCTTTGAACCCATTCACCGTGTTGTTATGAAGACCGATCCCAAGAAGCTGCTGGCCGATCTGGAAGCCACTTGGTGCGCCGAGGGCGGCTTCCCTGTCAAGTGGTATATCGGTAAGGAAAGCGGTACAGTCTATCTGGATAAGGCTAAGAGCCAGCTGGCTGTTGGTGCGCTGCAGACCTTCCTGGATGCATGGATGAAGGAAAATGAAGCCGAGATCGACTATATCCATGGCGAAGAAGATACCCGTGAGCTGGCTGAACAGGATAACGCCATTGGTTTCCTGCTGCCCGCCATGGAAAAGAGCCAGCTGTTCCGCGGTGTCATCGCCGATGGAATTCTGCCCAGAAAGACCTTCTCCATGGGTCATGCCCGTGAAAAGAGATATTATCTGGAAGGAAGAGCGATCAAGTGATTACCTTACAGGAACCTGCATACGCAAAACTGAATTTGACTCTGGATATCCTGCATAAACGGGAAGACGGCTTCCATGAAATCGAGAGTATCATGCAGCAGATCACCATGTGTGACGATGTAGAGATCGATGTGGAGACCGGCGAGGATTGGAAGCTGGAATGCGATTGGGAGGATGTTCCCACAGATTCTGAGAATCTGGCATGGAAGGCTGCAGGCGTGTTCTATCGGGAGATCGGTAAAGATCCGCAGGGTATTACCATCCGCATCACCAAGCGTATTCCCATGGGAGCCGGTCTTGCCGGCGGCAGCGCAGATGCCGCAGCGGTACTCCGTGCCCTGAACCGTCATGAAGGAGAACCATTTACTATCTGGGAGCTGTCCAGATTGTCTGCAAAAATCGGCAGCGATGTGCCGTTCTGCGTTCTTGGCGGTACGGCCCTTGCCAAGGGCAGGGGAGAGAAGTTGGCGCAGCTGCTTCCCATGCCTCAGTGCTTCTATTGTATCGCCAAGCCGGAATTTTCTGTGTCTACGCCCAAGCTTTATGCCGCATGGGACGAGGTGGCAGAACCCTATCATCCTGATAATAACGGCATGGGCCGTGCATTGGATCAGCAAAACCTCATGCATGTGGCAGGATATCTGGGCAACGGCTTTGAACCGCTGGCGTCTGCGGAGCATCCCGAGATCGAAGAGATCAAGCAGATCATGTCCGACTGCGGTGCTCTGGGTGCAGCCATGACCGGTTCCGGTTCCGCCGTCTTCGGTATCTTCGATGCCTTCGATATGGCTGCTACTGCCAGCATGAAGCTGATGGAAAAATATAAAACCTATCTTTCCAGAAACGTATAAAACAGCAAAACACCGTCCATACTGTAAGAAAATCTTACATACGGACGGTGTTTTTTATGAAAAAATGGATTTCTGTCTTAACGGTGATTTTGTTGCTGACTGCAGGTACACTGACAGTCGCTGCCGCCATGCAGCAGGAGCAGAGAGCCTTGGCTGATAAGCTGGTGCGGCTTCATGTGGTAGCCAATTCCGATTCAGAACGGGATCAGGCTGAAAAGCTCATGGTTCGTGATGCGGTACTGGCAGTGACGGAACCACTGGTTCAGCAGGCAAAAGAACCCAGAACGGCGCTTGTACAAGCGTTGCCGGAGATTGAGGCAGCCGCAAAAGCCTGCCTTGCTGCCAAAGGAAGCAGGCATGAAGTTGCGGTGACCTTAGGAAAAGAGCGTTTTCCCACCCGATACTATGAGAGCTTTGCACTACCTGCCGGAGTTTATCCTGCTCTGCGTGTGACCATCGGGGCAGGGGAAGGGAAGAACTGGTGGTGTGTGGCTTTTCCTTCTGTTTGTTTTTGTGCAACGGCAGAAGAACTGGAAACAGCGGCAGTCTCCGCCGGTTTCAGCCATGAAGAAATTGAGCTTATCACGGAAAATGAGGGCGGCTATATTTTGAAATTCAAGATATTTGAACTTCTGAATGAATTTAAGTCCAAAATATTCTCGGAAAATAACAAATACTGAACAAATAAAAAATTTGAGATTTTTGAAAGAAAACACTTGCAATTTCAGAACTGCTGTGTTATTATATCGGGGCTGAGTAAATCAGCAACAAGTTTTCCGGGTGTGGCGAAGTTTGGTATCGCGCTTGAATGGGGTTCAAGAGGCCCTGAGTTCGAATCTCAGCACTCGGACCAGAAACGACCTAAAAACGAAAGTTTTTAGGTCGTTTTGTTTTGTTTTCCGAACTTTTTAAAATAGAAAAGTTTTGCGTAGTTTTGTGAAATATCATTCTATTACTAACCTATTACATACAGAAACCGAGAATCCAAAACCCCTCTTGAAGAAACTCAAGAGGGGTTTTTGCTGTTTCGGGAAATTTCAAATCGCCAAACGCTTGGAAGTTTAGATCGCATCGGTGATTTTTCTCAGACTTTCGATGTCTACATCCTGGTAATGACGGAGCATTTCGGTGGATGTGTGGCCGATCAGACGGAGCTTATCCTTGTCCGGGGCATCCACATTCTTCATCAGCGTGGCAAAGGTGTGTCTGCAGGAGTGGGGCGTGTATTTGTGACGCCGGGTATCACCTTCGCCTATGATGGGATTGTCTGCGCCTACGGCATCCAGAGCTGCGTAGAAAACATCACGGTAGGTGGCAATGCCCATAGGCTTTCCGCTGGGAGCACAGAACACAGGTCCGCTGATCTTGTCACGGAGCAGATTATCGATGATGGGTTGGATCTTGGGAGAGACGGTGACCACACGATCTTTGCCGGCATCGGTCTTGGCACCGCCGACAAAGGCACGCTGCTTTCGATCATAGCACTTCGCATCCAGAGCCAGCAGCTCAGAGGGACGGAAGCCGAGGTAGCATTGGGCGACAACATAATCGGCATAGGGAACAGTGCCGACGGCCTTCCGCAGCTTCTCTACCACGGACATGGGAAGGGCATCCTTTTCTTCCGAGCCTTCGGCACGGATGACCAGATAGTGACCCATTTCCAAGGAAGCAAAGTTTCTGGGGATGGCATACTTATAAAGCAATCCGCAAAGGGCTTTCATGTTCTCTTTGGTGCGTTTGCCCTTGGGACATTCGTCCAGACAGACCTGCAGATCGTCGATGTCGATATCGGACATATTCATGAAATGGACAGGACGGAACCAGTTGAAGGCGGATTTGTAGCAATCCATGGTGGACTTGCCGGCCTGATGGGTGGGAAGCCATGTTTCATAGAGCTTCTGGAAGGTGATCTCCTTCTTTCGCTTGGGCTGTGCCGTAAGCTGGGGGAGGTATTCCAGAGCTTCCTTTTTGGTCTTGAAGCCGGATTTGGAAACGGTCTTTCGTCTGGTCTTGCCGTTGGCATCCGTATAGTAGCCGACGGTGCGGACGGCGATCCATGTTTTATTTGACCGCTGGTAGACGGAGCCTTGCCCGTTGCCGCGGTTCTTGGGCTTTCGGGTGATGTCCTGCCGGGCGCCGCAGCGGAGACAGAATTTACTTTCATCTGGTATCTGAATACGGCATTTGCGGCATTGCATGGCAGGACTCCTTTCTTATGGATATGAAGCTGGACTGAAACGATAGTCTTCGCCCATGATGGTTATAATATCATCAGAATCTAAGCAGCTTTCGCAAAGTGGAATCCAAATAGAATTGACCTCAAAAAAGTGTATGTAATCACTATAGTCGGGATTCCAATATTCGCAATTATAGCACTGGATATATTCGGGAGCAGGTTTGTTGCCGCAGATGGCGTCGTTGTAACCTTTTCGGTAGTCCTCAGGAACAAAGGTGTTGTCGTAATCAATGTATTCTTTGTCTTCTTTTAACGATGCAATCTGCTGTTCACAAGTATCAATGTATTTGGTGGCAGCTATGGAGTATAGAACAGCTAAAAGAGCGAGAACAAAAAGAACAACACGAAATCTTTTGTTGCGAACTGCCATATTCTCATAACGCAATGATTCTTGAGCGTACTTGTAGGAATCAAGCCAATACTTATGACGCTCGGATCGTACGGTAGAAAGCTCTTCTTTTAATTCGAATATTTCGTTTCTCAGCTGTATATTTTCGGATGATTCTAAAGACAAAATTATCAGTCCTTTATTGATTTGCTTCCACCTCTCAGTCACGGCGGAGCCGTGACTGCTCCCCTCAAGAGGAGCCTTGGACGGTGGATAAATGGTCGATAAATATGTTTTGCTGCCGGAATTGGCAATATTTACTTGCAGACATTACAATCAATCACCTCTACAATTCTTTGTGGAGGTGATTTTCTTGCATTACACAGATTATCAAAACGCAAGAGATATGACTTGGAAACTGTTGATTGACATGGACATAAGGGAACTGCCTATCAAACCGGGGGAAATCTGCAAAGAGCTGGGAATACAAATGAAGTATTACACCCCGACAGATGAAAACGATGGAATGAGTTTTGTTGCGCAGCAGGTGCCGGTTATCATGGTGTCCAACGAGATCCCTCTGCACCGCCAGAGATTTACCGCAGCTCACGAGCTGGGGCATATTCTGTTGGGGCATGTGGGGCGGTATGAGTTGGTAAACCGTGAACCAACGACGAAGGACAATCCCATCGAACAGGAGGCCAATGTGTTTGCATCCAGACTGTTGGCGCCGGCCTGCGTGCTATGGGGCTGTGGTGCCAAAACACCGGAGCAAATCGCAGAGCTGTGTGATATCAGTCATCAGGCGGCACAGTTTCGGGCGGAGCGAATGGAACTGCTGTATCAACGGAACAGATTTCTAATATCACCGCTGGAGAGGCATGTGTATCGGCAGTTTGCAGATTACATAGCGGCACATCAATTATAGGTCATCGGCGGCATCGGGCAGCAGGTCCACGAATGCCATAAGGGCTTGCAGCTCCTTGTCGCTCAACCGCTTTTCAACAAACCTGCCATCACGACCAGCAATCTTTACGATATTTTCTGCATGTCCACCTTCGGGAACGGAGGTGGACATTTTTCCTGCTCCAAGAAGATAGTCATTGTACTCACAAATAAAACGAGGACAAGGACCACATCCTTTCAAGATATCCCTTTTTGTTGCTTCGTCTTTAGCTCGGAGAAAATCCTCAACATAATCAAGTTCCCATTCGCGGCAGTCCAAAACACTTTCAACAGAAATTCTATAGAGGGAGCAGAGTTTATCGAGAGTAAGAGAATCAACACGGTTTGTTCCTCTCTCGTAGTTGCTGATGGCTTGGTAAGTAAGATCTGTTGCTTTTGCAGCATCTGCTTGTGTAAAACCACGGTAATTTCTTGCGTTTTTAAGGGCTGCTGCAATTTCTAATTTACCCATTTTTAATCACATCCTTGAGACGATAATATAATAGTGTTTACGATATGTCAACAAATTATTTAGAAAAAACAAAACTTATGTCTTGACACTCAATGAAATGTGGAGTATTATGCAATTAAGCTCAATGATTTATTGAGTTACAAAGGAGGTGCAAAAAAATGGAAGATCGATTTTCAACAAATCGTAGAGTGAAACAACTTATCGTGGACAATGACAAGAAGATTACTGCGGTAGCCGATAGAGCAGGGATTAGACGAGATATTTTTTCCAGAATCATTAACTGTAAGCGACCACTTTATGCCGATGAGATCATGCCAATCTGCAGGGCACTGGGTGTGAGCGTGGCGGATATCTACGGATCATGATGAGGAGATAAGTGTGATGGAAAAACTTAATAGAGAAGAACACGACTTCGTTCGGATGATTTCTGAAATGTCGGAAGAACAATTGACGGATCTCAGCAAAGAGATTGTTGAAAAATTCAAATTTAAGGCTTTGGAAGAAGTGACCCTTATTTCGGCATTCAGACAGTTGTCTCCTATGCAAAAGGATCAACGAATGATAGGATGGAGCCAGATCAGAGACCCACTCAGATCGAAGCCCCGGCACCTGTCCCATTGTTGCAGCGGTGGGACAGGGATCTATAAAAGCTGCAAGGTCTCCCCACAGGCCAGCCGGTGCGATGGATGTTGGCGCATAATCGCACCGGCAAACAATAAAAACAAGGAGGAGCAGCTGATGACTGCATTGGAAATAAAGATCATCCTGGCAATGCGAGAAGCCAGCGAAGAAAATCTGGCTAAGGCTCTTGCGTATCTGAGCCGGATAGAATCAGAAGAAATGCCTGCTGCTGCTCCTCAGTCAGCCGGCGGAGCCGCTTGATGACTTCCAACTCGAAGGCGGAGAACTGAGAGGGATCTCCGTCTTCACTTTTTTCTTTTGAAGCCGGATCATCGCTCCAACCCATAAGATATTCTGGTGTAGTGCAAAGAACGGAAGACAAAATGCCAAGATAGTCAAGAGGCACTTTTTCTATATAGCCATTCTCATAACGAAACATTGTTGAACGAGAAACTCCGATTTTGTCTGCAAGCTCATCAGCCGACAAGCCAAGCTGCTTGCGTCGATCTCTTATTCTGGAACCTGTGTTCATGATTATCACCCCCTTAGATGATATTCTTAAATTTAAGATAACACAGCAGTCCTAAAAATGCAACTAAAATATTAAAATTTCAAAAAATGCGACTTTAGGTATTGACAAATTCATGTTAATGCTATATTTTATATTCAAGAAGTCGCAACATTGCGACTGAAAGCGAGGTGAACAACATGAATGTAACCAAACTTCGGGAAGTGATGTTTAGTAAAAACATCAATGTTGAGAATCTTTGCAAGATGACAGGCATTGATAGATCTCGGATGTATCGGAGATTGAACAGTGACGGGAGAAAGATGACGCTGGAGGAAGCTAAGCAGATCGCACAGGCGTTGCAACTTACCAATGATATGGCGATTCATATTTTTTTATCAGCATAGTCGCAATAATGCGACTAAATGGTGTGGGGAAAACCAGCCCTGGACAAGGGGCTGGCTGGGGTAGTTTGTTACGCCTATTCAGAAGCCTCGATGTCTTCTAAGCAAGTGTGCTTATATTTTTGGTAGAAATCACACTTGTCTTGCTTTTTGCATTTAGCACTAAGGCATTCAATGGATATCGGATACCAGTTGTTTATATAGTAGCAAAACAGCGGGATATCGTGACCCAAATAAGAACAATGCCCAATAAATGCACGCGTAACATTTCGATTGGTTTTTTCCAAATTATTCACCTCCTTCCTCGGGATGGAACGGAGAGCGGAAAATCTGGAGAAGAAAACGGGTGTCAGCATAGCGGAGATTACTGACCTCTTAAAAATAACACAGTTTAATTAAAAATGCAACAAGAATTTTTGACTGATGCGGAAAATAAGAACGGATGACAAGGAGGTTGGGATGACAAGCGTTTTATTCTTTGACTATTCTGCATTGAAAGAAAGAATTACAGAAGTTTGCGGAACTCAACAGGAATTCGCAAAGAGAATGTCACTTTCCACCAGAACTGTATCGCTGAAGATGACATCCAAGATTGGATGGAAGCAGGAAGAAATTAAAAAAGCATGCGGAATCCTTGGCTTATCGTCCAACGATATTCCTGCATACTTTTTTAAGCTGAGAGAGTGACAAGGAGGATGGGATGAAAGAGCCTTGTGTTGTGCAAAAGAACATCCGCAAGTATTTGCACCTGCGGAAGATGAAAGCCAAAGAGTTGGCGGAGCGGGTAGGGATGTCGCCGCAGGTCATTTCCAATATCGTGAACTGCAAGCGGAAAGTATATGCCGATGAGATCATGCCGATCTGCAGGGCACTGGGTGTGAGCGTGGCGGATATCTACGGCTCGTGATGAGGAGATAAGTATGATGGAAAAACTTAATAGAGAAGAACACGACTTCGTTCGGATGATTTCTGAAATGTCGGAAGATCAATTGACGGATCTCAGCGAAGCGATTGTTGAAAAATTCAGATTTAAGGAATTGCACGAAGTGACGCTTATTTCGGCATTCAGACAGTTGTCTCCTATGCAAAAGGATCAACTCATAAGAGAGGCGATTTGGCTGGCAGAAGGGAACCAACGCATCCGAGAAATGAAGAACGGATGACAAGGAGACAGGGATGCGAACAAGGATAGAAAAAAACCTTGCCAGGATCATCGCAGAGCGGGGATTGACTGACAAGGAAGTTTCGGAGGGTTCGGGTGTGACTGTTTTTCGAATCCGATGGGGTATTCTGGAAGGCCGTCATGGATGGCGACTGAAAGAACGGGACTTGCAGAAGGTCTGTGCCTTCCTTCGGGTAGACCCGATGCAGCTGAAGAACGGATGACAAGGAGGTTGGGATGAAGGACTTTGTTTTTTGGACCTGCATGGGAATTTTGCTGATTGTAGGAATCTTACAGCTTGCCTATGGCATCTGCGGCATCGTTTCTTATCTGATTGGATGACAGGAGGTCAATAGACGAATGAAGGAGACTATTTTGAAAACTCTCGTGAGAGTAGGAGAGATCATGGCGGCATTAGAACTTACTTATGCACTCAACTGCCTGCTCTCTTATTTGTTCGAGAAGCCCTAACCGAGCAACAGTATCGTCTGGAAATCGAATGAAGTGTTCCTCAAATAAGGCAAACACTGCGGATACCTTGGTAGGAAACAGCAGTCTGGATACTTCCAGAGCAGAAATGACCTGCGCTTTGTTCATTTCCGAATCATCGGCGGTAAATGCTGCGTATGCAATGAAAAAAGCTGCGTAACAGTCAATGAGTTCTTTTCGCTTTGCTGCATTGCTATCTTTGCTTTTTGTGAGGAAAGAACCGATCACGGTGCCGATGATGGCGAGAAGGCCGCCAAGGAGGGCGATGAAAAGTTCTTTGTAGTCGGTCAATAGATTGGTAATCAAAAGAAAAACTCCTTTCGGTTTAATGAAAACATTATATCGGGAGGGGAACGGATAATCAAGGAGCGTTATATGACAGGGAAACAACAAAGGAAATTTGTGACGGAGTTGGAAAAGATCAGTCAACTTCAGAAGCAAAAAGAAGATGCCATTGATATGTTGCTCGGAAGCCTTGGAGAAGATCTGCTGGAAGAGCTTGGTAGAGCAATCAATTCTGTGCTCGCACGGCGCAGACGGAACAAGGAGGGACGGTAATGTTAGATAGCAGCTACTTCGCATTGGCGGATGAAAAGAGAGGCCCCCTGATCTGGGCGCTGCTGGAGACAGCGGAGAAACAGGGAGCCAGTATTTCGGAATTTGAGCAGGCTTGTGAAGATGCCTGCCGGTACTTAAAGACCAATGCTATGAGGCTCAAGACCTCGGAAGTGACTTATGAAAAGGAGACTGTCTGCGAGGCAGTCAGAGAAGCTGTAGATGGTTTTATAGGAAAGCCAAGACTGCGATGAAGCAGTGGCGCGAAGGAAAGAAAGGGTGATTTGGATGGTGCGGAAGACACTGCAGGATCTGAAAAATGAAGATGCGGCTTTTCTGACGGCCAATGATATCTGCGGTGTGTTGGGGTGCGATCCCCACCACATCCGCTGCATGGCCCATCAGAGACCGGAACTGCTGGGGTTCACGGTGGTCATCATGGGAAATCGGGTGAAGATCCCACGGATCCCGTTTCTGAGATTTATGGGTGTGAATGTGTGAGGGGTCTCTCCCTCCGTCACGGCAAGCCGTGACACCTCCCTCATCAGAGGGAGGCTCATGCAGGTGTGGTGTAGTGGCAGCACAACAGCCTTCCAAGCTGTTAGGGCGGGGTCGGATCCCGTCACCTGCTCCAGCCGGTGAGGACGGTGCCGGCAACCTCCTATTCTGTTTGACTTGACGGCTCGGAAAGACGAGAAGTGCCCGGAGGTGGGGTAAGCACCTCCGGGGGCGGTCAATCCCTCAGTCAGCCTGTCGGCTGACAGCTCCCTTTACACAAGGGAGCCTTATGGCAGCG
The DNA here is from genome assembly GCA_045579045.1 of Candidatus Avilachnospira sp. Classification (GTDB taxonomy): domain Bacteria; phylum Bacillota; class Clostridia; order Oscillospirales; family Oscillospiraceae; genus Avoscillospira. The sequence continues at coordinate 1,701 of JAZNLL010000030.1, read as the reverse complement.
TAGCTCAAAGGCAAGAGACAAGCAATGGCGGTTCAATTCCGTCCGCTGCCACCACCGTTGCATGCAACGGGCATCACCTCATATATGGCAACAAGGAAAGACTTGTGACGCACCGGAAAGACGGTCAGCTGCGTGGATGCTGATACCATTGGCGCAGCGACATAGGGGTATCGCCAAGCGGTTAAGGCACAGGTCTTTGACACCTGCAGACGGTGGTTCAAATCCGCCTACCCCTGCCACCAACGGCTCCTGGACAGGCCGTTGGGTCCTTTCCTTATGTAAGAACGCTCCGGGGCATCGAAGTGAGGGGGTGTGCGGCGGTAAGTTTGAGATCGTCCGTGGATCGGTGCCCACATATGCAGGCAAGGGTTTTGCTGTCGGGACCTCGATACCCGATAAGCGTCCCGGTTCGATTCCGGGAGACTGCGAGAAAAGATAAAGAGGGAGACTTTTCTCTCCCTCCGTCAGCCTTACGGCTGACACCTCCCTCATCAGAGGGAGGCTATTAAAAAAGGAGGACTTGAATATGTCAGATGTAGAAATGATGTGCGCCCGGAACTGGGAGCAGCGGCGGCATGCCGAGGAGTACGAGGCGACCATCAAATGGGATTGGTCAGATGCAGACTATGTGGATGTAGAGCCGGTGGAAGTTGAGAGCCGGGAAAGCAAAGAGAAAAAGCAATATAAGAGACAGAGAAAGCTGGCACGGGCGGCAAGAGACGCAGGCCGTGTGGCTTTGGGTATGGGCACGGTATCGGCATTGGTTGGATTGGATTTGTTGGGTCCTTTGTTTGGGTTGATGGCCGTGGTTTTTTACGCCATTCGATTTGAACTGGATCCGGAAAGTGAGGGTTTATGGACAAGGATCATCGAGTGAGGTTTACCGGTTGGCCGCAGGAGCGGCATGACAGTGGAAAGAGGCTGGCACTGAGCCAGCGGTGGAGCTATGAAGCAAGAGCCAGAGTGACGCATCCGGAGTATGAGAGTGTGATCGTTCCCTGCGGTTCTTGCTTTTCTGCCCTCTTGTGCGCGGCGGAGGTCTGGAAGGTGCCTTGGGATCGGATCTTGAAGGATGCCAAGGTGGAGCATTGCGATCAGAGTTTGCCGGTGGCAGCAAGACCGGCGGTGTGAAAATAAGAAAGGACAAAGGAAAATGAGTGCGAAAATATCTGTGATCATTAAGCAGCCCGGCAGGGCTCCGTATAAAACAGCCATATCTGCCACTTTGGAGAACCTGCAAAAGACGGTGGGCGGGTACATCGAAACCGTGACCTTTGCAACAGACCTTGTGGCTATCTGCAACGAAGAAGGCAGACTTCTTGGAATGCCGCATAACTGCACGATCGCCGGAGTGGAGTTTGTTGGTCCGGTCATCTTTGCTGGAATTGAAGGAGAAGAGTTTGGAAGTCTGGAAATCGACTTCCAAAGTTTCAAACGGATATTCAAACATCTGTGGGAGGAAGCATGATGGGAAAGAAAAATGCACGGAGCGATATTCCGTATGCGGACAGGCTGCTGTACCAGCGTTTCAACACTTTGAAAGAACATCGGGATGATGCTGCCAGAACGGCTCTGAAACTGGCCTGCGTAGCACTGAACGACACCGAGGGCCTGGGTTATTGGCGGCTGGTTCGTTTCGCCGAGAGACAACAGCAGCTGACCCTGGAATACTATGCGGATCCGGAAGTGGAGGAAGCTCAC
>JAZNLL010000029.1:0-8249 GCA_045579045.1 Candidatus Avilachnospira sp. | reverse complement strand
CGGCTACACTGTTCAGGTCAAGCGCAACGGCAATGTTCTGAAGGCAGGACAGTACACCTATACCGACATGGGCGATGGCCGCATGCGTGTGCGTGTCAGTATCAACGCTGACAAGATGAATGATGTCATCTCGGTACAGGTGATGAAGGCCGACGGCACCGCCGCATATGAGGCCAGAAGCCTGAGCGTCCGTCATTACGCAGGCCTGATCCTGGAGAGCAACAACTCCGAAACCACAAAGGCACTGCTGATCGCGATGCTGGACTATGGCACACTGGCTCAGATGCTGGCGGACGCCAATGGCGGCGCAGGGGTCACCGATCCTTCCAACCGTTACATCACCGCCGAGCAGCGTGCTCAGTACGATTACAAGTGGAACTAAGCATAAAACCCATACTCCTTCTTAAATAACCCCAGCGCAAACACCCCCGGTGGCACTTGGCCGCCGGGGGCTTTTGCTATGTTGAAATTAGCTTGAAATATTTGGAAAATGATGTGAAAAATACATAAAGCTTTTCTGAGTATTTTGCAAAATGCTGTGAAATATTGCCCTTTGACTTGATGATAATAGGCTTTATAATTGAGTGATAAGGGAAAGTATACACTTTTGGGTATATTTTGCTTTTGCCCGGTGAAAAGAGCATCACCGGATATACATTCGATAGGAGGAAAAGACTATGAGCAAAAGACTGCTGTCTATGCTTTTGGCAATTTGCCTGGTATTTTCATGCGTGCTTCCTGTGGCTTCCGCTGTTGAAGCACCTGCCGATAGCTATGTGAATACTGACGAGACAACTGCTAAGAACACAGACACCAAGAAGACTGCTACATCCAACGGTCTGGTTGCATCTAACGATGCTGCAGGCGCGCACACCATGCGTGACACCCTGACCCCCAAGCTGGAAGAGCAGTCCGCCAATGGTGACGGCAAGTGGGTAGCAACCCTTGTCGACAAGATTGGTGAAAATCTGCTGACCACCGAAACCCCCTCTGCCCTGGAGGAACTGAAGAAGGCAGCAGAAATCTACAACAAGGAAGATGTTGTTGTAGCTTTCGTTGTGCTGGAGGATAAGCCTCTGGCAGAACTGTACACTTCTCCTGACATGGCATCCGCTGCCGAAACCAACAAGCTGGTTGCGAAGCAGGATGCAGTCATCAGTGACATTAAGGTCATTGATGCCAATGTGGATGTGCGTTATCAGTTCACTTATCTGACCAACGCCATCTCCATCAGTACCGAGTTCGGTAACCTGGAAATGATCGCACAGATGAAGGGCGTCAAGACCGTGTTTCTGGCACCCGTCTATCATCCCTGTGAGACCGCCGCTCCCAACACCGCATCCTCCGGCGCTATGACCGGCGTGGATACCGTTTGGGAAGAACTGGGCTATACCGGCACCGGTATGAAGATCGCCATCGTGGATACCGGTTTGGATCTGGATCATCCCTCTTTTGCGGCTGACCCCGAAACCAGCGAGACTTCCATGACTGCCGATGACATCGCCGCTGTTCTGGAAAACCTGAACGCTTACAAGCGCCGCGGCTCCATCACTGCCGCGGATCTGTACCGCAGCGTTAAGGTTCCCTATGCATTCAACTATGTGGACAGAAGCCTGAATGCTGACCATAGCCGTGATCAGCAGGGCGACCACGGTACCCATGTTGCCGGTATTGCTGCCGCCAACAAGCTGGATACCACCACTGTTGTGGGTATGGCTCCCGATGCTCAGCTGATCGTCATGAAGGTCTTTGGCCAGGCCGGCGGTGCTTACACCGACGATATCGTGGCTGCTATCGAAGACGCCATGACCCTGGGCTGCGATGTTGTGAATGCTTCTCTGGGTTCTCCCGCAGGCTTCAGCTCCATCGACCCCGAAATCGACAAGATTTATGAGCGTCTGGCTAACCAGGACATCATTGCCACTATCTCCGCCGGTAATGAAGGTACCAGTGGTTACGGCAATATGTGGGGCACCAATGTCAACCGCACCCAGAACCCCGAAAACGGTGCGGTAGGCCAGCCCTCCACCTTCGCCAACACCTTCAGCATCGCTTCTGCTGAAAACGCTACCGTCATGACCAACTATTTCGCTCTGGCTGACGGCACCAAGGTCTTCTACATGGATTCCATCGAGTACCTGCTTGGCAACTCTATGGCCTGCATGGCTGGTATGGACAGCGTTGAGACCGAGTATGTCATCGTTCCCAACCTGGGCGATGTGGATGACTTTTATGATGAAGATGGCAACAGCATTGTCGAGGGCAAGATCGCTGTGATCAAGCGCGGTGAGCTGAGCTTCGCCGACAAGGCCTGGAATGCCACCAATGCCGGCGCTGCGGCTGTTATCATCTGGAACAACAACGATACCGATGATATCTTTGCCTTCGGTATGACCACCGAAAGCCCTGTTTTTGGCATTCCTTACATTCCTGTATGTCTGATCACTCAGGCCGATGGTCAGAAACTGGCTGATGCTGAGACCAAGACCCTGACGCCCACCGATGAGCTGGCTCCCCGTGCCACCGAAGGCGGCCAGATGAGCTCCTTCTCCAGCTGGGGCACCACTCCCGACCTTCGTCTGCTGCCTGACATCACCGGTATCGGCGGTAATGTCTACTCCTGCTACGATGGCGGCAACTATGGTCTGATGTCCGGTACTTCCATGTCCGCTCCTCAGATCGCCGGTATCTCCGCACTGGTGATGCAGAGCCTGAAGGAGAAGTATCCCAATGCCAAGCCCGGTGAGATCCGTGAGCTGGCCATGGCTCTGATGATGTCCACTGCAGATCCCATCATCGACAATACTCTGGGCTATTTTGAAGCTTCTCCCCGTCAGCAGGGCGCAGGCCTCATCAATGCTGCTGAGGCTGTGACCAGCGAAGTTTATCTGACCGTGGGCGGCAACCGTCCCAAGGTCGAGCTGGGTGACAGCGCCGACGGTGTCTACACCTTCAGCTTTGAGATCCATAACACCGGTGATACCGATGTGGTCTATGCTTTGGAAAGCAGTTTGCTGACTGAGTATGCCCTTGAAGCTGCCGGTGAGTATTTCATGGCTGGCTTTGAGTATCCTCTGTCCGGCACTGTTGCATTCAGTGCTGACAGCGTTACTGTCGCTGCAGGCGCTACTGCCGAGGTGACTGCTACCATTACCCTGTCTGAAGGCGATAAGGAATACTTCAATACCTGCTGGGAAAACGGCGGCTATGTGGAAGGCTATGTTTACCTGTATAACGAGGAAGGCAAGGCTGCTCTGAATCTGCCCTTCTTCGGCTTCTACGGCGACTGGACTGCCGCTCCCGTATTTGACTCCGCTTACTGGTACGATAACTCCTTCTGGGGCGAAGCACCTGCAGACGGTCTGCCCGAAGGTGACGAGTACTTCAACGTTGTTTGGACCGACCTGGGCGGTACCGATTGGGTTCTGGGTATAAACCCCTACTCCGGCGCTGTAGTCGGTGAGAATGGCAGCATTATCTACGATCCTGCCAATAACGCCATCTCCCCCAACGGCGACGGCGTGCTGGATGGCATCGAAGAACTCTACCTGTCTCTGCTGCGTAACGCCAAGGAACTGACCTTCACCTACACTGTTGACGGCGAGATCCTCCGTCAGGATGTGTTTGAGAACAACCGCAAGACCATGTACATCTCCGCTTACGGCCAGGTCGTTCCCTGGATCTACAGCTGGGTCAGCGATGAATTCTATGACTTTACCGATGCTGCCGGCAATGTTCTGCCCAGCGGCACGGAAGTTCTGCTGACCATTGAGGCCAAGCTGGATTATGCCGATGGCGGCGACAATGTTATCGAAATTCCCATCACCGTGGACACCGAGATGCCTCAGCTGATCGATGTGTACGAGCTGAAAAAGGACGGTACCTACTACCTGGCAGTGGAAGCTGACGATGCTGTTTCTCTGGCAAGCGTCGTGCTGATGAACCCTGCCGGCACCCGGATCTACGGCCAGGAATACGATGTGACCATGATGTCCACCGATGACGGTACCATGGTTGCTCTGTTCGATGTGACCGAGCTGGGCACCGAGTTCACCGTTGTTGTATGCGACTATGCCGCCAACGAAGCATACTACTCTGTTTCTTACTCCTTTGCCGGCGACAACCTGCCCGAGATGGATACCGATCAGCTGTATGCTTACCGCGTGTTCGATGAGTATATCTACAGCGACCACATGTACGGCTGGGTCTCTCTGACCAAGCCCGCCTCCGCTGAAGAGAACGCAAATGTTTCTGTCCACACCGATGACTACCTGGAGTACGCAGCCATCAATGCTGCTGAGTACGCAGGCGGCAAGATCTTCGCGGTGGATGCCGTGTACAATCTGTTCGTTATGGATCCCGGTCTGTTTGACCGTCAGCTGGTGACCAACCTGGGCGTCAATGTCATCGATATGACCTTTGACGATTCCACCGATACCATGTATGTTCTGTCCAAGCAGGGCTACTATGTATACCTGTACGAGATGGATCTGCTCACCGGCGAGCTGACCGAGCTGAAGGACTTTGGCTACTATTACTATGCTCCCTGGGCCATTGCCGATGACGACAACGGCACCATCTATGCCATTAAGTACATGTCCTCCAATATCTTCACGCTGGCCGCTGCCGATGCGGAAGAGCCTTATGCCATGCAGGCTGTTACCACAGTAGTGGATGGTGAAGAGGCCGCTGTTGAGATCACCGATTCCTATGGCGATCCTGTTGCACCCAGTGCAACCAGCCAGTCCATTACCTGTGTGGACGGCAAGCTGTACTGGGCATATTTCAAGGATGCTTACTATGGCGCGATGGGTCAGCTGATCACCATTGATACCTCCAATTGGAGTCATTATGCAAATGTCTATACCGCTTGGGGCTACGACGGCACCGATTTGGTTGAGTACAATCCCAATCTGGAGCTGGTCGGCCTGCTGAGTATCACCGGAACCGACTACCAGATCCCCGAATCCACCGAGGCAATCGCTGTTGCTCTGGATCAGGAGCAGATCATCCTCAGCGTGGGCGCAAAGCAGCAGCTGAATGCTTCCTGGCTGCCCTGGAACTATGATCTGGATGAAAGCAAGCTGGTCTGGACCTCCGACGATGAAAATGTCGCCACTGTTGTGGATGGCGTTGTTGTTGGTGTAGGCGAGGGCACCGCTGTGATTACCGTTTCCTACGGCGATCTGCAGGCCTCCTGCGAAGTGATCGTCGTGGATATTTCCGGTTCCTTCGAGGCCTACAACTACTACTCCGCAGACGGTAACTATGGTTACATGATCGATGTTGACATGGCTACCATGGATTACAGCCTGGTTGGCGCGCCTTCTCCCGTGGACTTCGCTGCCGGTGACTACAACGGCCACGACGGTTACTTCTACGGCTACGACATGGGCGGTCAGCTGTACCGCTACGATTACGAGACCGGCACCGCAACTGCGCTGGGTTCTTCCCTGGGCACTTATCCCGTGGACATGGCCTATGACTACTCCACCGGTATGATGTATGCTCTGGTGCTGGACTACAACACCTATGAGAATACCCTGTATGCCGTCAACCTGGTTAACGGCAGAACCATGGAAATGGCAAAGGGCTTCGGCCTGATGACCCTGGCAATTTCTACCGATGGTTCCATGTACGCCATGGATGCCTATGGCATGGTGAATCAGCTCTTCATTATGGACTACTCCGAGTATGGCATGGGCATGATGCTCGAAGCCATGCCTGTAATGGATGTGGAATTCGGCGACCTGTACCTGCTGCAGTCCATGTGCTGGGATCACAACAACGATGTGCTGCTGTGGAACTGGTGCGAATCCGCAACCATCATGTGGCTGGATGTGGAGCAGGGCTTCTATGTGAACCTGGGTGATCCCAGCGAATCCGGCGTTCTGGAACTGACCGGTATGCATGTGGTTCCCGATGAGATCTCCGAACTGGCTGAGATGCCTGTTGAAAGCGTCACCGCTGAAGACATGCTGATCCTCACCGGTTACGAGAAGGTTCCCGCTGTTACCGTTGCTCCCTTCAATGCAACCAGCCAGAACCTGACCCTGGTCTCCTCCGATCCTTCTGTCGTGGAGATCACCAAGAGCGGCAACCTGCTGGGTCTGACCGCAGGCACTGCTGAGGTCACCGCGTCCCTGTCCGATGAAGTCAGCGGCGAGGACTTTGAGGTAACCTTCACCGTTACCGTTATGGAGAGCGCCGATAACCTCTTCGGTCATATGCTCACCGATATTTCCTCCTACGATGCACAGGCCTGGATCGAGCTGCATCCCGGCAACCCCGGTGTCTATGATGTGCTGAACTACTTCGATTACACCATCTTCACCGAAGAGTATGTGGACGGCAAGCTCTACACCTACGGCTATGACGCCATGGACTGGCAGGCCAACTGGCAGTTCTTCGTTCTGGATGCCAATACCTATAATATTGAAAGCCAGATCGACATGGGTGCCGCATTCCCCTATGTCTATGACATGACCTATGACTACATGACCTCTACCATGTATGTCCTGGCCGGCGCCAGCGAGGATAACACCGACCTGTATGTGGCCGATATGGAAACCGGCAAGCTGACCCTGCTGATGGAGACCGATCCTCTGCTGATGGCCGTTGCTGCCGGCCCCGATGGCAAGCTGTACGCCATCGAAAACAGCAAGTCCATCGTTGACGAATGGGATCCCTGGGCTGAGCCCACCCTGGTCAACGCACAGCTTTGGGTCATTGATCCTCTGGAGGGCGCTCTGGAGCTGGTTGGCGATACCGGCCTGCTGAGCAACATGATCTCCTCCATGGCTTACGACTATGACACCGACGCTCTGTACTGGACTGCCTTTGCCAACAACGGCAACTATGTCAGCAACCTGGCGATCGTGAACACCGAGACCGGTGCCGCTACCGGCCTGGGCTGCATCGGCACTGCCGGCGCACAGGTTGGCGGTCTGTACATCATCTGCGACGAATTCCCCGAAGCCGACAACAGCACCCTGCACAATCTGATGATGTCTGCAGACAAGATGACCGTTTATGTCGGCGAGAACGCCGAGGTCGGCTACATCATGATGCCCGGCGGCCTGGATGCAGAACTGACCTGGACCAGCAGCGATGAAACTGTCGCTACCGTGGATGAAAACGGCGTGGTTACCGGCGTTTCTCAGGGCAGTGCAGTGATCACTGTTACTGCTTCTTATAATGGCGTCACCAAGAGCGCTTCCTGTAAGGTTGGCGTTCTGGCCGGCAACGCAGCATTCCTGTCCTGGAACGAGACCGACATGGGCTGGTCCACCATCAGCCGCGCTGACTACACAGTGGTCAACAATGAGACCGAGGGTGAGGAAGTTGGCGTAATTACCATCGCATCCGTTGGCGATGATGTTTACGGATACGATGTGAATGGCCAGCTGTTCAAGCTGGATACCACCACCTTCCAGCGTACCGCCATCGGCGATGGTCTGGGTATCGAAGTGGAAGAAGGCTTCCTGTTCGAGATCAGAGACATGGCCTATGACGCTGCCAACGAGCAGATGATGGTTCTGGCTTCTACTCTGCTGTGGGATGAGGAATACGGTGAGTACAGTGAGATCTATGACGGCTGCGGCCTGTACACTGTGGATCTGACCACCGGTGTACTGGAACTGTACTATGTCTTCTCTGAATACAACTATGTAAAGGCTATGACCGTGGACACCGAAGGTGTTGCTTACTTCTACAATACCTTCGATGACGGCGTGGATCACCTGGATCTGACTACCGGCGAAACCGGCAGATTGATCACTCTGCAGAATCAGTCCATCTACGGCGACATGTACTGCGACTACAGCCTGCACTTCGATGCACTGACCGAGACTCTGTACCTGCTCTTTACCAGCAATGACAGATTCTATAAGATGATGACCATCGATCCTGTCCTGGGTACTTTGGTCGACAACGGCTATGTCGGTGAAACTTGGGAAGAGGGCTGGTACTACTACGGTGACATGTTCCGCGGCCTGACCAACATGCCTCTGCAGCCCGAGGTCGAACTGCCCAGACCTGGCGTAAGTCTGACTCTGAACGAAAGCATCGACATGAACTTCTACCTGAAGAAGGCCGACATTGGCGAGGACTTCACGCTGGTAGTCAAGCGCAACGGTGAGGTGCTGGAGGAAGGCCGCTACACTCTGACCGAGACTGCCGACGGCCGTTACCGCATCCGTGTCAGCATCAACGCTGATAAGATGGGTGACGAGATCACCGTCCAGGCC
>JAZNLL010000028.1:0-25260 GCA_045579045.1 Candidatus Avilachnospira sp. | reverse complement strand
ACTACGATTCTTGCGTCCTTAAAGGTACCCGTTACGTTGAAGCCGAAATAAAGTCCGTCGGCTCTCTTTTCCACGTTCACAGCCGCATCTATCGTTGCATTCTTGATTTCTCCAATCTCGCGGATGGGATACCAATACTGCTCAAACTCGCGAGTCTCGTAAGGTGCGAGCCATGTAAAGTCAGGCTGATTGTCTGTGTAAACGCCCGTCATCAGCTCGATGTAGGGGCCGTTTGCGTCGGTAAGATTGTCGCACCACATATCGCCGAAATCACCGATGCCCCAGTGCCACATCTTCTTACCGGGAGAAATGTGATGGTTTGCCACGGTCGCAATGCCCTTGGAAATCCCCGTGTCGTAGCCCGCGATGAAGTCCATGTCGGACTGTCCCTGCGAGATCAGATAGGAGGAGGGCACCTTGACGGCATCATAGTGGGACAGGTCGGTACCTTCACCAAAGTTGTAGGGACGGGCGGTCTTATAGACGCCCTTGGCGATGGGCCATTCCAGAATGGCGCGGCGGTCATGGTCATTGACCCACTCGCAATCGGGGGGGAACACGGTGCGGTAGTTGTCATTGACGGGAACAGCCAAATTTGCCCACCACATGAACAGCTGAGGCTGGGCAGTACGGTTGTAGATTCGAACCTTGGCCTTGATATAGCTTCTGCCGGGATCGACGGTGACACCGACCATGCCCTTCAGATGGTTCATGGGCTCCACTTCGCCCATCCATGCGGTCTTGCCGCCATCGGCATTTTCTTCCACGGTCATTTCCAGAGGCATGAAGGTAGTGGGGCGATGATGCTGGGGCCAGTTGAACTCAATACCGCCGGAGATCCAGGGGCCGGCAATACCAACCAGTGCAGGCTTGACGACCTCATTATAATAAATGAAATCATGGGCGCCGACCTTGTCATAGCCACGGAGGATCTTACCGCCCAGTTCGGGGGCTACCTGGGTCTTGATGTACTCATTTTCCAGGGTGGCGATCTCGTAAGCCACATCGGTCTTGTCGTCGGAAATGCCATCGGCATAGGGGATGGGATAGATCCGACCAGAGGCACCCTGATAGGGCTTGTTCTCAAAGAACATGGGCAGGTCATGGGCAGCCTTGGGGATGTAGGTGGGAATGATCTGTTTTTTGACTTCTACGGTTACGGCAGACATACATACCTCTCCTTATTTTTGATCTTTGCTTCGATTGTACGGCAGAAAGTCAAAAGTCGAAAGACAAAAAAATCCGTTAAAAACCACAGTTTTTTTGATTGCACCGGAACGGAAGAGCCTGTATACTGGATATGAGGTGTTGATTATGGTCTCGATTTTGGCAGAACCGGCCTTCCGTGAGAGTGTCTGGTGCAAGGAATTGCGAAACTCTCTGGAAAACGCCCTGCGAAACAAGCGAATCCCCTTCTGTGAAATTTTTGATACAGTGCCTGCCGACAGCGAAGGTGTTTTTCTCCTGGCCACAGGCTTTCAGTGGATTCGGAATACCATCCGTTTGCTCAACGACAGCGGCATCCATCCCATTCTCATGGGCAATCAGCTGGAACAGGTACCGGGATGCAGCTACAGCTGCGTCTGCTCCGATGTGCTGGGTTCCATGAAGTATCTTCTGGAAAAAATTAAAAGCGATAACAAACGGGAAATCGCCCTCTACGGCGTCAACACCAACTCCATTTCCGATATCGGACGGGTGGACGGGCTGTTCGCTCTGAAAGATGATTCCTTTGACTCCATGACCGTCTTCGAGAATCGGGGCAGCTTGCAGAAGTGCTATGAGGAATTCCGCCGGAGAGGGCAGAATGTGGACGCCGTCATCTGCGCCAACGAATTTGCTGCCATATCCCTCCTGCGAAATCTGCAAAAAGACAAGGTGCCTGTGCCGAAAATCCTCAGCTGTTCCCAGTCTCAGCTTTTAGGCTATTACAGCCGGGACATTCTGACCATCGACCTGAACTATGAACAATACGGCAAAGCCGCTGTGTTTCTCTATGAGAAGCGGAAAAAGTACAGCTGGATGTCCAACATGTCTGTTTCCGTCCGTTGGAGCATGGAGGAAGCCCCCTCCCCTGCCGCAAAGAACATTTCCCTGCCTCAGACACAGGAAGAAGATGTGTTCTATGAGGACGCAGAGCTGGATGAGATGCTGAATGTGGAACGGGTTTTGGAGCAAAGTGACGAGACGGATAAGAAAATTCTCTCCATGCTTCTGGAATACCGCTCCATGGCAGAAATTTGCGATGCCTGTTTCCTGGCGGAAACAGCAGTCAAATACCGCCTGCGGAAGCTGCTGAAGCAGGCAAAATGTGAAAAGAAGGAAGAACTGCTGGCTCTTCTGAGAAAATATTTGCCTGCATAAAAAACTCCCCCTGTTGGGGGAGTTTTTCTTATTTCAGAAAGCCGAACTTGGAGAAGAATGTGGCGAACATGGTCTCGTTGTTGAGACGGAGGCTCTCTGCCATCATAGCTTCTGCCTTGCCGGTAGCCATATAGGCATGGCACAGGGCGTTGAGATACAGATGGTGGGCTTTCCGCAGGTGGACAGGCTCATCCACAAAGGAGATAAAGAAGGGGGTGGTCTGGAAGAAGCCATTATCCTTGACGGTTTCGATGTCAGTCCAGCTTCTCACATACTTGGTGATGAGATGCTGACCCTTGATGGGCTGACCCAGATGGTTCCATGCCATAGCCTGATAGTAGGGCAGTTCCTTCAGGTGCATATTGCTGAAATACTCAATGGTCACATTGGCAATGTAGCTGAAAATTTCATCAGCTTCTGCCTTCTTGCCCAAGGCTTCCAGACAGCAGGCTTCATGGTACTTGAGGGGGATTCGCTTGCAGTGGTTCCAGATACCGGCACCGGTGGACTGGGGCAGAATCTGACCTTCCCGGAACAGTTCCAGAGCTTTCTCTGTCTCGCCCTGCTCCATGGCGGTTTTGCCCTTGACCAGATAGGCGAACATATACTGGTCGGCAATGGCATGCTCGCCGCCTTCACAGGGAACAAAGTTATGAGACTTCAGCACTTCCAGTGCCTTGTCAGGCTGCAAAGCCTGATTATAGGCCTTGGACAGCTCGGTGATGACATCGTCACGGTTGCAGGGGTGAGCCAAAATCAGCCGGATCTTTTCCGCAGGATCGGTGCAGAGCTTGTTCATGAGCCAGACGGTCTCAAACAGCAGCTGATGGTCGTTGGGACGCTCCTCCACCAGAGCCTTCATCATGGCGAGGGCTTCTTCCCCTCTGCCCAGATGGCTGAAATATGCCACTGCCAGATTGCGGCGGGAGATATAATCCTTACATTCTGCCCACAGCTTGGCGGCTTCTGCATAGTGGCGGCGGTTATACAGCAGGCAGCCCAGAAGCATTTTTGCATTGTCGCTGCCAACGGCTTCCAGAACCTTCTGCTCCTCCCGACGGAAGGGGTAGGTTCTGCCCAGAGGTGCACTCTCTGCGGCAGTGAAATCGGTGCCCTTATAGTAAGCCAGCGTATAAAGCACCATCTGGTTGGCACATTCGGGACGAGCCTTTACCAAGCCTTCCAGAATGTCGATGGCGAGGTTTTCTTTGCCCATAGCGGCAAAACCAAATGCCAGATCCAGACAGGTCTGGGCAGGATCGCTGTCCATAATAGTATAGAAATCTTCCGCTCCGGTCAGATACCGCATCATGTGGTCCATGGGGTCTTTTTGAAGCATCTGCTTTGCCAGTGCATCGGCATCTTTGCCAAGGTCTCTGGCTGCCAGCACAGCAACAGCCGCGGCCAGTGCGTCATTGCCGTCACGGTCCAAGGCGGTCTTAGCATGGCGGAGAGCTTCCTTTGCATCGCCCTTACGGAGATCCAGAACGGCGATTCTGGTCATGGCCTTGACCACGCTGTCAGCTGCCCATGCGGCCTTATTATAATAGTCGTGAGCCTTCTTCCACTGACCCTGTGCTTCCAGTACCTTGCCGTAGGTATAATAGGCTTCGCCGCTCTGATGGCGGGCATTGAACCGATTGAGCTGAGCAATGGCACGGGTGATATAACCCTCTGCCTCGGCATAGTTGTACTGATTGTACTCAAACTTTGCCATGGCAACGAGGGAGGGGATGTGATAAATATCCCGCTTCAGAGCCTCTTTCCAGTAGGCATCGGCCTTCACCGCAGGATCACGGTACTGATCCACATGGACACCTGCCAGATACAGCTCCTGTGCGCTGTTCATGGAGGCGGCAGATGGCATATCGGTGATGACATCGGGCATATTGAACTTGTCAAAGTTCTGCTCGGCATACTCTGCCACTTCTTCCCCATTGCAGGTGACGGAAACGGTCACATACTGCGGAATTTCCCCTAGAGAGAACTTCATGGGATTCTCCGGCAGCAGATCGCAGGCGGTTTCTAAGTAGACGCCATTTTTATTGAAAATACGAATATTTGCATTATTATAGCGGGCGGTGGACTGGATGGCAAATTCGCCCTTCTCCCGATCCACCTTGAAGGCGCAGTTCAGATTGGCAAAAGTGGGCGTGCCGATTTTGGCGATGGGATACCAGTACTGGGAGAACTCCTTGGTCTCATAGGGAGCCAGCCAGGAAAAATCCGGCTGGTTATCGGAATAAGAACCTGCCATCAGCTCAGCATACTGACCGTCCGTATCCGTCAGGGCATTTTCCCAGGACTTGGAAAGCTGATTGTATGCCCAGGTAAACATCTTCTTACCGGGGGACACATGATGGTCTGCCACATGGACCACACCGGTTTGTTTGCCATGATCATAGCCGCCGAAGAAGTCATAATCGGAAGCAGCGGCAAAGTAAGAAGTGGCCTCTCTGGTGTTCTTATGCCAGGAGATATCTCTGGGTTCGTCCATGGGGATTCCGTTAAACACGCCATTACCGGCAACAGGATAAGTGGTTCTGGACTTGAGATAGTGGAAGTTTACATAACTCACATCCTGAGGGAAGAAGATCTGATAATCCTCATTGACCGCCACGGCAGTATTCTCCCACCACAGGAAGGAACGCTCCGTATCGGTGCGGTTGTACAGCCGCATTCTGGTTTCGAAGAAGCTTTCACCGGGACGGAGGACGATGCCCACCATGCCCTTCATCCGATCCATGGGCTCATGCTCGGAAAGCCAGCAGATGGCGGTGCCGTCTTCCAGCTCCTGCGTGGTGAAATCGCAGGCCATATAGCCGGAGGCGCGGTGATGGAAGGGCCAGTTGAACTCGATACCGCCGGAGATCCAGGATCCCAGCGCACCGATGAGAGCAGGCTTGACGACATGCTGCTTATAGAACATATCCACACCGGCCTTCTTATCGAAGGCGGAATAGACTCTGCCGCCGATTTCGGGGAGAATCTCGATTTTCACATATTCATTTTCCATGGTCACCACAGTATATTCCCTGTCGATCTTCTCCTCCCGGTTGACCTCCATGACCACCTTATTGGGGTAGGGATTGCCGGAGCTTCGCTGATGGACACGGTTCTCGGCGAACATGGGCAGTTCTTCTGCCGCCGGTTCGGGATAGGTGGGAATGACCAGTTTGCCAACAGAAATCTTCACTTTCTCCATGAGGGGCACCTCTTTACTTTTGTGTTATTTTATTGTATTATAAGATAAGATTTTTCATATTTATAGGCATATTCTTACTTTCTTTTTATCTTATCTTACTATTTGGAGGTGAAATATGCTCACCTTGCCCACCAAGCTCATCTGCGGCAGCTTCGACTGCCGGGAATTTGGCGATTTGACCCATTCTCCCAAACGGACTGTGCAGATGTTTGAAATTGAATTTTTTACGGAGGATGGCTTTTGGGTCTATTCAGACGATAAGGCTTTTCCCATCCGAAAGCACCATATTCATCTGAAGCATCCCGGACAGGTCTGTTACAGCAAGCTGCCTTTCCGAACCATGTTTTTGAAATTTTCTGCTGAAGGAGAACTGGCACAGCGGCTTTTGCAGGCAGAGGAATATTTCCCCTGCAGCCAGCCGGAGAAGGCAACGGCTCTGCTGAGCAAGATCATTTTGCTCCATGAACAGGGAGACGATTCTCTTTCTCTTTACGAGGCGGTTCTCTCCTTTTTGATGCTGGTACTGACCGATGGACAAGGCAGCGATCAGTCGGTGATTGCCCGCTCCAAGGAATTCATGGAACACCATTATGCTGAGGGCATCACTTTGGATGACGTTGCAAAATCCGTCAACCTCAGCAGCATCTATTTCCACAGTCTCTTCTCTGCCGCCGTTGGCATGTCACCCCACCGATGGCTGACCGGGCTTCGGATTGCCGAAAGCAAAAAACTCCTGTGGAACAGTCAAATCCCCATCAGCCAGGTGGCAGAACGCTGCGGTTTCGGCTGCCAGCAGTATTTCAGCCGCGTCTTCAAAAAAGAAACCGCCATGACACCGGGACAGTACCGCCATCAGGCTTATCACAACTATCTCAAGTAAAGGACGTTCGATCATGGAACACATTATCACGCTTACCTGCGGTCAGATGACCGCCAGGATCAATGCCTCCCGCGGCGCAAACTGCATCAGCCTGCGGCATGAAGGTCACAAAGCCAATATCCTTCGGGAGCCGGATTATGAACATTTTGACAATCCCTATCTCTACGGCATGCCCCTGCTCTTCCCCGTCAACCGCATCGAAGGCGGCAGGTTCACCTTTGAAGGACGGCAGTACACCTTCCCCATCAACGAGCCAAACACGTGCTGTCATCTACACGGCATCGTCCACGAAACACCCTTTGAAGTGGTCAAACAGGCAGAAAATGAGGGGATTTTCCGTCTGGAAGTGGCAGAACGGGAGGGGTTTCCTCACCGCCACACCATTGCGCTTGCTTATTTGCTGAACGAAAACGGACTTTCCGTTACCGCTTCTGTGACCAACCATTCGGAAGAAAACATGCCTTGTTTCTTAGGCTATCACACCACGTTCAATGTTCCCTTTGCCGAAGGCTCCGACTCCAAAAACATTCACGTCCTTGCCGATGTGACGGATCTGGTAGAGCGGAATATGGAAAACTATCTGCCCACCGGACAAATCCTGCCCGATGACGAGCACACAAAGCAGATGCAGAAGGGCTGCTTCCCTGCCCTCAAGCTGCCTATGAGCCGCCACTACCGCAGCTTCGGTGAAAACCGCATCCGTCTCATGGACAAAGAAAAGGGCTTACAGGTGGTCTACGAAAATGACCCCGAACTGGGCTGGCGGCTGTTCTACAACGGAAATGCCGATGCATACATCTGTCTGGAGCCGCAGACCTGCATGGTCAACTGTCAGAGACTGGACTATGACCACAGCTTCAGCGGTTTTGCCTTCGTTGCCCCCGGTGAAACAAAGAAATACCACTCGGAGATTCGTCTGGAACCCCTGTAATTCTGAACTTTTTATGAACTCCTTGACACTGCTTTTTTGCAGACTTATCATAGATAAAAGTAAGGAGGAATATCTGTGATCAAGCAATTACTGCCCTGTCTGGGCAAATACAAAAAAGATGCCATCCTCGCTCCCATTTTCATTACCCTGGAAGTGATTCTGGACATCCTTATTCCCATGTATATGGCCGATCTTATCGACTTCGGCATTGACATGGGCAATATGAACTACATCCTCAAATGTGGCCTTGGACTGGTAGCCATGTGCGCCATCTCTCTGGTGTTCGGTGCCCTTTCCGGCAGAAGTGCCGCCATCGCCGCCACCGGCTTCGGCAAAAATCTGCGGCAGACGCTCTATCATAAGGTGCAGGATTTCTCCTTCTCCAATATCGATAAGTTTTCTTCCGCCTCCATCGTCACCCGTCTGACCACCGATGTGAGCCGTATCCAGGAAGCCTTTATGATGATTATCCGCATTGCCGTCCGGGCACCTGTAATGCTCATCTTGTCTGTGGTGGCAGCCTACCGCATCAACAGGGATCTGGCCAGTGTGTTTCTGTGGGTACTGCCTCTGCTGGCAGTCACCTTCCTCGTCATCATGGTCACCGTCCACCCCCTGTTCAAGAAGGGCTTTTCGGTTCTGGACCGGCTCAATCAGGTGGTGCAGGAAAATGTCCGCGGCATCCGTGTGGTCAAGACCTTTGTGCGGAAAGACCATGAGATCGAAAAATTCAAAGTTCCCTCCGGCGGTCTGTTCAAGCTGTTCCGCAAGGCCGATGTCATTATCGCTTTCAACGGCCCTGCCATGAACCTGGCTTCCTCCATCTGTATTCTGGCTGTTTCCTGGCTGGGTGCGAGAATCATCGTCACCTCCGGTGGGGCTGCCATGTCCACCGGTGATCTCATGAGCATGCTGACCTATGTGCTGCAGATGCTCATGAACTTGATGATGCTCTCCATGATCGCCATGATGATTTTCCTTTCCAGAGCCTCTGTGGAACGTGTTTCCGAATTGCTGCAGGAGCAGCCTGACATCCGGAACCCGGAAAAGCCTGTCATCGAAGTGGCTGACGGTTCCATCACCTTTGACCATGTCCGTTTTTCCTATGCAAGAGAGGCTCAGCGGCCTGTATTGGACGATGTGAATATCTCCATCGCCTCCGGCGAGACCGTTGGTATTCTGGGCGGCACCGGTTCCAGTAAATCCAGTCTGGTGCAGCTGATTCCCCGTCTTTACGATGTGCAGGAAGGCGCTGTCAAGGTTGGCGGTGTGGATGTCCGGGACTACGATCTGCAGACCCTCCGGGATGCCGTTTCCATGGTGCTGCAGAAGAATGTGCTGTTCTCCGGTACCATTAAAGACAACCTCCGCTGGGGTGATCCCAACGCCACCGATGAGGACATGGAACGGGTCTGCAAGCTGGCACAGGCCGACGGCTTTATCCGGGAGTTCCCCGATGGCTACGACACTATGATCGAGCAGGGCGGAACCAACGTCTCCGGCGGTCAGCGGCAGCGGCTTTGCATCGCAAGAGCTCTGCTGAAGAAGCCCAAGGTGCTGATTTTAGACGATTCCACCTCCGCTGTGGACACCAAGACCGATGCCCTGATCCGCCGTGCCTTTGCTGAGGAGATCCCCGACACCACCAAGCTCATCATCTCCCAGCGTGTCAGCTCCATTCAGGATGCCGATCACATTCTGGTTCTGGATGGCGGCAGAGTGTCGGGCTTTGGCACCCATGAAGAACTGCTGGAAACCAACGAGATCTATCGGGAAGTCTATGAGTCCCAGACCAGAAAGGAGGTGGGCTGATGCCTCCTGCACCCAAAGGTGCCGCTCACGGCCCCGTGAAATTCAGCTCCATTAAAAAGAATACCCTCAAGCGTCTGCTGGGCACCATGAAGCCCTATACCTGGCAGTTGATCGTGGTATGCGTGTGTATCGTGGCTGCCGCCATCACCTCCACCGTAACCATGACCTACACGGAAACCATCATTGATGATTTCATCAAGCCCATGCTCCTCAGCGGTTCGGGAGATTTCTCCGAGCTTTGGAAGGTCATTGTGGAAATGGCGGTACTGTTCGGCATCAGCATCCTTGCTGCCACTGTACAGGGTATCGTCATGGCAACAGTTTCTCAAGGGGTCCTGCGGAACCTCCGAAACGACATGTTCTCCCACATGCAGACCCTGCCTATCAAGTATTTTGACACCCATCCCTTCGGCGAGACCATGAGCCACTTCACCAACGACACCGACACCCTGCGGCAGATGCTCTCCCAGAGCATCCCTCAGCTGCTGTCCAGTCTGGTGACCATCGGAGCCGTGTTCATCGCCATGGTCATGAACAACATCATTCTGACTGTGTTTGTCATCGTCACCATCCTTGCCATGCTGATCGTGGTGGGCAAGATCGGCGGCAACTCTGCCAAATATTTTTCCGCTCAGCAGAAATCTCTGGCCGATGTCAACGGCTATATCGAGGAAATGATTTCCGGTCAGAAGGTGGTCAAGGTCTTCTGCCATGAGCAGGCTGCCAAAGATGAATTTGACTGCAAAAATGAAAACCTGCGGCAAAATGCCCGGCAGGCCAACACCTTTGCCAACATCCTCATGCCCATCATGGCGCAGCTGGGCAATCTGCAGTATGTGCTCATCGCCATTCTTGGCGGTGCCATGGCTGTATTCTCCGGCGAAGCCCTCATTACCTTGGGCGGTCTGGCAGCATTTCTGACCCTCTCCAAGAGCTTCACCCGTCCTGTGACTCAGATTTCCCAGCAAATGAACGCCGTCATTATGGCTCTGGCAGGTGCCGAACGCATCTTCACCCTGCTGGACGAACAGCCGGAGGAAGACAACGGCTATGTGACTCTGGTCAATGCCGAGGAAGCCGAGGACGGCACACTGACAGAAACCGCCAGCCGCACCGGCATCTGGGCATGGAAGCATCCCCATGAGGACGGCACCCTGACTTATACCAAGGTCACCGGCGATGTGCGGATGTTTGAAGTGGATTTTGCTTATGTGGAAGATAAGCTGGTCCTGCAGGATGTGAGCCTCTACGCCAAACCCGGTCAGAAGATCGCTTTCGTTGGTGCCACCGGTGCCGGCAAGACCACCATCACCAATCTCATCAACCGCTTCTATGACATCGACGACGGCAAGATCCGCTACGACGGCATCAACATCAACAAGATCAAAAAGAGTGACCTCCGCCGTTCTTTGGGTGTGGTTTTGCAGGATGTGAACCTGTTTACAGGCACGGTCATGGAGAACATCCGCTACGGCAAGCTGGATGCCACCGACGAAGAGTGCATCGCCGCCGCCAAGCTGGCCTATGCCCATGACTTTATCACCCGTCTGCCGCAGGGCTATGACACCGTCCTTTCCGGCGACGGCTCCGGTCTGAGCCAGGGTCAGCGGCAGCTGCTCTCCATTGCCAGAGCCGCTGTGGCAGATCCCCCTGTCATGATTTTGGACGAAGCTACTTCTTCCATTGATACCAGAACCGAGGCCATTGTCCAGAGAGGTATGGATCGGCTCATGCAGGGTCGGACGGTCTTCGTCATCGCCCACCGTCTCAGTACCATTATGAACTCCAATGCCATTATGGTGCTGGATCACGGCAAGGTCATTGAACGGGGCGACCATGACGACCTCATGGCCCAGAAGGGTACCTACTATCAGCTCTATACCGGTGTGTTTGAACTGGAATAAATTCCAATCGATATAGATTTGCGTTGCAAATCTTCGATATACACCTGTCGGTGTTCGATATAGGCTTCGCCTTCGATATGTTTTCTTCGAAAACGATATACAAAACTCCAAGTTTCAAAGAAACTTGGAGTTTTTTTAATTGTCGAAGACACCGCAATGTGCCAAAGGCACATATCGAATTGCGAAGCAATATATCGAGTTCCCACAGGGAACATATCGATTTTCCGACGGAAAAATATCGATGTTTCTTTACTGCAATTCCGGCAGGTCGGTCAGGTCTTTGATGTGGTTCAAAAGATAAGTGGGGTTGATCCGCTCTTTCAGTTCCTCCAAAGTAAAAGTTGTGGGAACGGCGGCAGCATCCATGCCGGCAGAACGGGCGGCCTGGACACCGCTGATGGCATCTTCCACTACCAGACAGTCCTTGGGATCGATACCCACGGCAACTGCACCCTTCAGATAGATCTCCGGGTCCGGTTTTTTCTTCTCTACCTCAGAGCCGGTGATGATGGCTTCAAAAATACTTGCATCCACACCGACTGCCATGAGATTATACAGGACCTTCCGGCGGTCTGCGGCAGAGCAGACTGCCATTTTCAGACCACGGCTGTGGAGGGTCTCCAGCATTTCCTTGACACCCTCGGGCACATCCGTATCTTCCATGACCCGCTGACCAAAATAGTCATAAGCCTTTTCTTTCATGAACTTCTCATATTTAAGACCGTATTTTTCCGCCACACCGCCAATGAAGCGGTCTTCGCCCATGCCGGTGAACTCCAGAAAATCCTCGTGCTTGGCATGAACGCCATGCTCTGCCAGAGACTGGATGGCCGTATCCCTCATGAGCCATTCGGATTCGATCAAAACGCCATCCATATCGAACAAAATTGCTTTGTATTTCATAATTTATCCTCCAATCAGCAGTAACACTGCCGCCAGAACACCAACGGACACATTGCAGATCAGATTGACTGTATCGTTGGTGATTTTTTCATAACCTTTGACTTTTTCCGTGGATTTGCCGCAGTGCTCTTTTCGCTCTGTCATCATCCGGCAGACGGGGCAGCGGTATTTTACCTGCAGACAAGAGCCCAGAATA
Source organism: Candidatus Avilachnospira sp. (assembly GCA_045579045.1). Classification (GTDB taxonomy): domain Bacteria; phylum Bacillota; class Clostridia; order Oscillospirales; family Oscillospiraceae; genus Avoscillospira. Next base: position 13,065 of record JAZNLL010000028.1, on the reverse strand, counting down.
CTGTCCAACAGTGCCCCTGCAAAGCCACAGGCGATGATGAACCGGGCATGTTTTCCGATGGGTGTGCCGATGGCATAGACACCGGCAATGAGCAGTGCGCCTATCAAAGATGCGCAGAACCCCCACAGAGTCACACCGCCGGAAAGACCCCGTTGGGTCTTTTTGAATGTACAGATATCCACCGGGTCTGCCTTGGACAAAATGCCCAGCTCCGAAGCCAGAGAATCCGCCAGTGAGGCCGCCATGACAGCGGCATAGGCCAGCTTCAGCTGCGGCAGCTCCAACAGGCAGCTCAGCAGGAGCAAGATCGTTCCCGTGCCCACATTGCAGAAGATCTGCATGGCATCCCGACTGCCGGTCTTGGCGTTGACCTTCTTTTCAACGGCACGGCAGCTTTTTTTGATCTTGCCTGCCGCTACCGTGAACACAAAGGTGGCTGCCAGAATGGCAAAGCTGACAGCTCCGCCGCAGAAGGTGATGATGAGCGAGCAGCTCCAAGCCAGAAACAGTGCTTTGGGGGTCAGTGCTTTCTGCACCCCTGCCAAAGCCGCCAACAGGCTGCTCAGTACCAGAGCTAAAATCAATTCTTTCCAGATTTCCATATTTTTTCCTTATAAAAGCAGCCAGGACAGCAGGCACACACCGATGGGCAAAGTCAGATTATCGATACCCTTGACGCCGATGAATTCCAAAACCGTTGCACCCAGAGCGATCAGCAGCATTTCCCAGGGGATGTAGGGCAGACTGAAAGCAGCAGACATTACAATAACCACAAGCAAACAACTAAGAAACACAGTCAAAGTGCCATAGAGGCTGCGGCGGCCATGGAGCAACCACACATTGCCCTTTTCGATACTGCCCAGAATGGGTGCCAGTCCGTCACCCAGAGCCATGCAGAACATACCGATGCCGTAAGGCGCCAGAAAGCTCTCATCCCTGAGGCACAAAAGAGCCATGACTGCCATGGAGACCGCATAATAGACGGTGCCCAGAGACTTCTTTTCATCATCCTGCCGCTCCATGGCGGAAAGGATGTTAAACTTATAGGAAAGGAAATTGAAGACGGTGAAAAACAGTGCCGGCACCAGCAGATGCCAGGTGGCACCGAAGCAAAGGCGCATGGGAATCCACGCAAAGGCGACGGAAACATGGACCACCTTTCGGGACTGCTCATCATTGAGACCCGCCAGCTTTTTCAGCACGGTGGTGACCGCCATGACAAAGAATACCCAACCAAAGGTCAGGATGTAACCCAATAAAATCATAAAACTTCCTCCTTACAGCGCCCCTGCCATGGGATTTATAGGCGGCAGGGTCTTTTCCCGCAGGAACTGGCCGGTCATATTCTCGCAGTTCAGCAGCTTTGCCATACGGGGACATTTGCACATAAAAATATAATACACATTGAGTCCGCAGCCGGCAAGAGATTCCATATTGCCGCTGCCCTTGGACAGGATGATATCGGCGCGGTGGATGGCATCCCTGCACTCTTGGTTGACATAATCCAATTCCGTGCCGGAGATACCGGAACCGTTATCCAAGACTTTCACCAGCTTGTCCATGCCCACATAGGCGGCATCGGCCCGGGTGGCATCGTTGAGAGAATTTCTGCCACGGACGCAATAGAGCAGCTCCAACTGGGGATACTGCTTTTTCAGCTGCTCCACCAACAGGATATCAAAGACGATTTCACCGCAGTTATCTCCCAAAATCAGCAGGGTTTTTGCGATTTTTAACTCATTTTCCAGTGTTTTATAAGTATCCTCGTCCAGCTCTGCCTCGGGGGTATGCTCGATGGCATCCCAGAGAGCTTTATGGGCAACCTCCGGCTTCAGAATGCCGAAGTCCAGAAAATTGCCGGTTCGGGCAAATTTCAATGCCAATTTCAGAGGATCTTCCGAATTTTCCACCATTTCCCGGATATCGGGCAGCAGACCCAGAACCAGATCGTTGCTATCCTTTTTCAGTTCGGCGTAGGCATCCTCACCGGGCCAATACTTTTCATAGGCCAGAGAAAACTGACCCGTCAGCCACGGGGCAGACACACCCTTGGGGGCATCCAGAATGATCCGCAGCACATCCAGCAGATATTGATCGGCCTTGACCCCGTCTTTTTTGTTCATGGCCAGCTCGTAATGGCGGCGGACCAGACATTCAATACAATGGGCATCAAATTGCATGTGTGACCTCCAAAAGCATCAGGATCCGCTCTCTGGAAAAATGAGGCAGATCCATGGCTTTTCGCAAAAGGGAAAGGTTTTCTTCGCTGTGTTCCACTTCCTTGGCATAGAGCCGGGCGGCTTTCTTTACGCTGCCCATAGTCCGTGCCAGACCGGACACTGCCAGCACGCTGACCGCCACGGCTGCAGCCTGCCGCCAGACATAGCCGTCGCAGGCGGCCTTCAGCCACCAGCGGAACACATAATAGACTGCCAGCTGCTCCAGTTGGACGGCGTTTTGATCCACATCCGTGGCTTCCAGTTCTTTGAGATGGGTCGGGAATTCCTCCGTCAGATGTTCCATGGCAAGGAGCAGCTGACGGGCATGGGTCATGGTGCCCCACCGGCGGTGGCGGCGCAGACGGATCAGTTCCCGCTTCTGATAAGTACTCGATTTGTAATTCTCACACAGGGCCAAGGCCACATTGGGTCTGTCCATACAGCCGTCCAGACGGCTGGCAAAGGCAAGAAACAGTGCCAGCCGGTCAGAAAGGCGATACTGCCTGTCCTGCAGAATGGCAAGGGCCGTTTCCCGTCCTGCCATAACCATCTGGAAGATATCTCCATCCAGATCGTTGGGCTGAGGCGGCTTTTCATCCCTATGGGTCACGAAGAACAATGGTTTTTCCCGTTCCAGCAGCAGGTCTGCCGCCGCAGGGCAGGAAAGAGACAGCATGGTCTCCTCCAGACCGCCGTAGATTTCGGAAAAACGGGGATGGTTGTCACAGGTGACACTGAGCAGCCCGGGGCCGTGTTCACAGACCAATGCACAAAGACCGTCTTTTGTCAGCAAGGGGCACTGACCGTTGACCTGTCCGATACAGGTATCGCCCTCATCATCCACATACATGGCTGCCCGGACAGTCTCGCCCAAAACACCTTCCAAGGCTTCATATTTCTTTTTCGTTTCTGCATCCACCACGATCTCCCATTGCTGGCGGCAACAGGTATCGGGACAAGCACCTGCCAGACAGTTGAAATCATGGAGATAATCGGGATAGCGGTAAAGCATGGTGTTCTCCTCAGAATGCCCAGTTACCGTTCTTAAAAACAGTGACGGTTTTGCCGTCTTTGCAGCGGGCGGTGATTTGCAGATCCTCCGTGCCGATCATGAAATCCTCATGGATCATGGAATCGTTGATGCCCAGTTGACGGCACTCTTCCAAAGTCTTATCATGGTGATCTTTGACGGTATCGACATAGCCCATGCCCAGCGCCAGATGGCAGCAGGCATTTTCATCAAAGAGAGTATTATAGAACAGAAGACCCGTATTATTGATGGGACTGTCATAGGGCACGAGGGCACATTCGCCCAGATATCTTGCGCCTTCATCCATATTCAGCATCTGCTGCAGCAGTTCATCGTTGGTCTCTGCGTGGGCTTCCACCACTTTACCTTCTTCAAAACGGAACCAGAAATCTTCAATGAGCTGACCCTGATAGCTCAAGGGCTTGGAGGCATAGACAATGCCTTCAGCCTTGCCTCTCATGGGGGAAATAAAACACTCCTCCGTGGGCATATTGGGATTGAAGGAAATGCCCTTGTCCGTGGTTTCGCTGCCGCCGCAGAAAATGGCTTCGGGAATCATGCCCACAGTCAGATCGGTACCGTTGGAGGCCTTGTATTCCAGCGTTTCAATGCCGATAGAATTGAGATATTCGCAGCGGTCATGGATATCCTTATTATGGGCATCCCAAGCTGCCATGGGGTCTTCATCCACACGGGCGGTCTGCAGAATGGCTTCCCACAGCTTCTCCACGGCTCTGCCCTTCGGCTCGCCGGGGAACATCTTTTTCGCCCAGGCCACACCGGGCACACCGGCAATGCACCATTGATGCTTACCTTCCATGGCATCCCGATAGGGCTTCACCACAGGGTATCTGCCCTGCTGACCCTTACTCATTTTCTTAATGTTCATGCCCTTGAGTCCGTCGGGATCATCGGAGATCAGAAACAGTCTGCAGGGCAGCTTTTCTGCCATATATTTGAGTTTCTCTTCTTCAAAACTCTCCACGGTGGAAAGGGCTTTGACCGTGCGGTGACGGATATGAATCTTATCCAAAGGATCGTAGCTCAGATCCACAAAGACCTTTCTGGCACCGGCCTTGTACAGTTCATCCACCACCATGGCGGTGAATTCCGGCTGTTCAATGCCTGCGTTCAGGAACACATCCTGCCCCTTTTGGACATTGCAGCCCATACGGGCAATGAGTTTTGCATAGTTACGAAGTCTGGTTTTCTGCACGGTAATCGCCTCACATAATATTTGGTAACATCATAGCAAAGATTGGACAGGAAAGCAAGAATGTGCTATAATACACAAAATGCCAATATTGGAGGATGGAACCATGAAAAAATGGAGCATCATTCTTGCGTTTATTCTACTGTTAGTATGCCTCGTCGGCTGCGGCAGACAGGAGGTAATTCCCGGCAGACCTTATGCCCTGGAAGTCACCTACGGCGAAAAGAGCATCCATGCCGTCACCGGCGGCTATGCCTGGAACTGGAAGGAAGGCGGCAAGGTCAAGACCGTCACCACCGATGCCGTGGACCCCAGAGCTGTCGACCAGCGGCTGACCTATCTGGCCACCGGCAAGGGAGAACATATGTCTCTGGATTTTGCCATTCTGCCGGACAAGCTGACGGTGGAGGTCTTCTCCGCAGAGGACAGCTTTGCCACCGCTCAGCCTGTGGAACTGAAGGATCTGACCATGGTCGCACCCCTGGACGGACAGGATCACCTGTTCTCCGTCACCGCCCAATGGAATGAAAACAAGTACGGCTGGGGCAGCTGCACCTACCACTTCCGCTTTGTGGACAGAGCCTTGGATCCCACCGCACCTGTCATCAGCGATGTGGGAAATCTGAACCTTTCCAAAATTCTCTCCATGAATGCCAACGACTTCATGGGCATTGAATTCACCAATTATACGGCAGATGCCGTCAAAACCTGCTATTCCGGCAAGGACAAGGCTGCCATCATCGATTTCCTCAAGAACAACATTCCCACCGAGTTGGTTCCCTCCGATGCCGTGATGGCAGAGACCGTGTACGCATTGCGCATGGTCACCCTGGATGGCAGTCAGCTGACCCTCTGCTTCGGTACCGACGGCCGCAATGCCTGCCTGCAGGCAGGCGGTGTCCTGTATCCCCTGCAGCCCACCGACCTCACTTCCCTGTGGGAGGAGCTGGGCGCCGGTTCCGTTTCTGCGGCAGCAGCCGCTTCCGGCAAAGGCTATCTGGATGTCAGCGAGACCTATCCCATGGCAGACTGGCTGACCGAACCCATCTATGCATACATTACCGGTCTGGACAACGGTGCCGTGACCTATGACGAAATGCGTCGGTTCGAATCCCAGGATTCCCCTACCGGTTACCGGTATGAACGTGGCTGGACAGACATGTCCATGGCGCTGGACACCGACTGCCAGTTCTGGGTGCCCGATGAAAACGGTACCTACGGCAGAGTCACCGCCGACGGACTTCTGCAATGGGCTAAGCATACAGAAAACGATGTATTGTTCTGTATATATACAGGCAATAATACCGTCACCGCCATCTGTCCCGAACCTGCAAACTGATTGAAAATGCCAATACCGCCGAGTTTTTGCCAAAGGATTGGCAGGGCTCGGCGGCATTTTTGTGCAAGATGATTAAATATTCAATTAAAGTGGAAAAGTCATTGCATTTCTATGAATAGTGATGTATAATCCTTGTATATTTTCCAAAAGGAGAAGCACCGATGAAAAAGGTCTTTATTGACGGCAGCGCCGGCACTACCGGACTGCGGATTTTTGAGCGGCTTTCTGCCCGGCAGGATCTGGAACTTGTTACCTTGCCCGATGAGGTGCGAAAGGACCCCGCTGCCCGAAAGCAAGCACTCAACAGCTGCGATGTGGCCTTTTTGTGTCTGCCCGATGCCGCCGCTATGGAAGCGGTGAGCCTCATCGAAAACGACCATGTGACGGTGCTGGATACCTCCACCGCCCACCGCACCAATCCCGACTGGGCCTACGGTTTCCCGGAGCTGGGTGCGGAGTTCAAGGAAAAGCTTCTTGGCAGCAAGCGCATCGCCGTTCCCGGCTGCCATGCCAGCGGTTTCATCTCCCTGGTTTCCCCGCTGGTGAAGGCGGGGCTTCTGCCCAAGACGGCACAGCTCACCTGCCATTCCATCACCGGCTATTCCGGCGGCGGCAAGGCCATGATCGCCCAGTACGAAGCCGATGACCGCGACAGCCTTCTGGATGCCCCCCGGCAGTACGGTCTGACTCAGAACCACAAGCATCTGAAAGAGATGAAAGCCATCTGCGGTCTGGAGCAGGCTCCCATCTTCTGCCCCATCGTTTCCGATTTCTATTCCGGCATGGTGGTCACGGTGCCTCTGTTCAAGGAGCAGCTGAAGCCCGGCGCCACCGTTGCCGACATTCAGAAGGTCTACGCCGATCAGTATCAGGGACCCATGGTCAAATACCTGCCCCAGATGGACGAAGGCGGTTACGTCACCGGTGCAGGCCTGTCCCACAAGGACAACATGGAAGTTACCGTCTGTGGCAATGACGACCGCATTTTGCTCATCGCCCGGTACGACAATCTGGGCAAGGGCGCATCCGGTGCAGCTGTCCAGTGCCTCAATCTGGTTCTGGGCTGCGATCCCACCACAGGACTGGAACTGTAAAAGGAGTACATATTATGAATTTGAACATCATTTCCGGCGGCGTTTGTGCCGCAAAGGGTTTTTCTGCCAACGGTGTCCACTGCGGCATCCGTCATAACCGCACCAAGCGGGATCTTTCCCTCATCTTCTCCGAAGTGGAAGCCTCCGCTGCCAGCGTCTATACCACCAATCTGGTCAAGGGTGCACCTCTGACCGTCACCAAGGCCAACATCGCCAATGGCAAGGCCAGAGCCATCATCTGCAACTCCGGCAAGGCCAACACCTGCAACGCAGACGGCATTGAAGTGGCAGAAAAGACCTGCGCCCTTCTGGCTGAAGAGCTGAAGATCGCTGCCACCGATGTGGTCGTGGCCTCCACCGGTGTCATCGGTCAGAAAATGGACATCACCCCCATTGCCAAGGGTATTCCCGAACTGGTCAAGGGTCTGGGTGACTACAGCGAGCTGGCTGCCGAAGGCATCATGACCACCGACACCAAGAAGAAGGAAATCGCTGTTTCCTTCACCGTGGACGGCAAGGAATGCAAGATCGGCGGTATCGCCAAGGGTTCCGGTATGATTCATCCCAACATGGCTACCATGCTGGTGTTCATCACCACCGACTGCGCCATTGCCCCTGCCATGCTGCAGAAGGCACTCAGCACCGATATTCAGAACACCTTCAACATGGTCTCCGTGGATGGCGACACCTCCACCAACGACATGGTCACCGTCCTTGCCAACGGCATGGCCGGCAACAAGGAGATCACCGCCGAAGGCGAAAGCTTCGATGCCTTTATGAAGGCACTGAACACCGTCACCATGTACCTCTGCCGCTGCATCGCCGGTGACGGCGAGGGTGCCACCAAGCTGCTGGAGTGCAAGCTCACCGGCGCAGCCGATGAGAAGACCGCCAAGACTGTCGCCAAGAGCATCATCTGCTCCTCTCTGACCAAGGCCGCCATGTTCGGCGCAGACGCCAACTGGGGCCGTGTCCTGTGCGCCATCGGTTATTCCGGTGCCGACGTGGATGTGAACAAGGTCGATGTCCGCTTCCGCTCCCCCAAGGGTGAAGTGCTGGTCTGCAAGGACGGCGCCGGTGTGGACTTCTCCGAAGAAAAGGCCAAGGAAATCCTGCTGGAGTGCGAGATTGAGATCCTCGTAGAACTGAACAGCGGCTCCGCCTCTGCCACCGCATGGGGCTGCGACCTGACCTATGATTACGTAAAGATCAACGGCGATTACAGAACTTGAGGTATTTGTTATGAATGTTTCCAACCATCATCGCGCGGAAATTCTGGTGGAGGCGCTGCCTTACATCCGGAAATATAACGGCAAGATCATCGTCATCAAGTATGGCGGCAATGCCATGATCAATGAAGAACTGAAGCAGCAGGTCATGGAAGACCTTGTACTGCTGCACCTGATCGGTGTCAAGGTGGTCCTCGTCCACGGCGGCGGCCCCGAGATCACCGATATGCTCCAGAAGGTCGGCAAGGAAGCCACTTGGGTGGACGGACTCCGTGTCACCGATGAAGAGACCGTGGAGATCGTCCAGATGGTGCTGGCCGGTAAGATCAACAAGACCCTGGTCAAGCTGTTGGAATCCAAGGGCGGCAAGGCCATGGGTGTCAGCGGCATTGACGGCGGTATGATTCAATGCAAGGTGAAGGACGAGCGTCTAGGCTTCGTGGGTGAAGTGACCGATGTCAACGTCCAGCCCATCGTTGACCTGCTGGAAAAGGACTATATCCCCGTGGTGTCTACGGTTGGCTGCGATATGGAAGGCAACACCTACAATATCAACGCCGATACGGCGGCTGCCCATATTGCAGGCGCTTTGCAGGCAGAGCGTCTCATCGCCATGACCGACATCACCGGCATCATGATGGACCCCAAAGACCCCGAATCCCTCATTCCCTGCATCGATCTGCAGGATGCCAAGGATCTGTTCGATAAGGGCATCATTTCCGGCGGCATGATTCCCAAGGTTCAGTGCTGCATCGATGCCATTCATCACGGTGTCCACAAGGTCACCATTCTGGACGGACGCGTGTCCCATGCCATCCTTATGGAACTGCTCACCGACGAAGGTGCCGGTACCATGGTGGTACAGGATAAGTTTGCTGCAAATTAAGAGGTGCACGGATATGAACATTAAAGCCATTGATAAAGAATATGTTGCCAACACCTATAACCGCTTCGATCTTTTGATTACCGGCGGCAAGGGCTCTCTGGTCTGTGATGAAACCGGCAAGGAATATATCGATCTGGGCACCGGCATTGCCGTCAACACCTTCGGTGTGGCTGACGAGACTTGGAAAAACGCCATTGTGGAACAGTTGGGAAAGGTGCAGCACACCTCCAACCTCTACTACACCGAGCCCTGTGCAAAGCTGGCACAGATGCTCTGCGAAAGAACCGGCATGAAGAAAGTCTTCTTCTCCAACTCCGGTGCAGAAGCCAACGAATGTGCCATCAAGGTGGCAAGAAAGTATGCCGCTGAGAAAAAGGGCGCCGACTGCTATACCATCGTTACCCTGTGGGACTCTTTCCACGGACGTACCCACACCACTTTGGCTGCCACCGGTCAGGATGTGTTCCACAAGGACTTCCAGCCTCTGACCCCCGGTTTTGTCCATGCCAAGGCCAACGATCTGGAAGATGTGAAGGCAAAGATTGCTGAGAACAAGGTCGCTGCTGTCATGATGGAGATCGTGCAGGGCGAAGGCGGTGTCAATCCTCTGACCAAAGAGTTCGTGCAGGGAGTTGCCAAGCTGTGCCAGGAGCAGGATATCCTGCTGATCTGTGATGAAGTGCAGATCGGCAACGGCAGAAGCGGTAAGCTCTACGGCTACATGAACTATGATATTCAGCCCGACGTGGTCTCCACCGCCAAGGGTCTGTGCGGCGGTCTGCCTCTGGGCGCCACCATGCTGAACGAAAAGACCCAGAATGTTCTGGGCTTCAGCGACCACGGTTCCACCTTCGGCGGCAATCCCGTCTGCTGCGCCGGTGCTGTCAGCACCCTGGAACGGCTGGACGATGCCATGCTGAAAGGCGTACAGGAGCGCTCTCAGCTGATTTTCGACACCCTGCAGGGCAAGCCCGGCATCAAAAGCATCACCGGTCTGGGTCTGATGCTTGGCATCGAGACAGAAAAGCCTGCCAAGGATGTCATCGCCGCCTGCATGGAGCAGGGTGTGCTGGTTCTCAGCGCCCACGGCAAGGTTCGCCTCCTGCCTGCGCTGAACATCCCCATGGAGCTGCTGAAAAAGGCTCTGGATGTCATCATCGAAGCTTGTAAATAAAACCTACGCACTGCTAAGCTATGCTCAGCAGTGTGTTTTAGTTTCTATCGACCACCACCCAGAGGAACGACGAGTGCCGGGAGGGGGGACATGGGGGGAGAGTGGCTATTTTGTGATGTAAACTGGAACGATCACACAGGCAAAAGCGATCACAAAATCTGTCAACGCTCTCCCCCCATGTGTCTTTTTCATCCAATACTTTTGTGACATGACAAAAGTATTGGCCGTCGGAGACTGAAATCCGCCAATGGCGGATTTCACACACCTCTCAGTCAAAAATCTGCGATTTTTGCCAGCTCCCCTCGAGGGGAGCCTTTTTTTCATACTTTTCCATGTAACTTCGTACCAAAAATACAATCTGCTTATTGACAGACCGCCGTTCTTTTTTTGCAAGCTCGCGAATCTCATTCAGCATTGCTTCTTCCATTCTGATAGAAAAAGTTTTCTTTCCCATAAATTATCACTTCCTGCATCAAATTTGATACAGGAAGTATACATCAATCATTATAATTTCGATTCTTTTTTGATTATTTTGTTCTAAATATTTTTTATTTCTCCACCACTTCAATATAAAAACTCACCGGGCGGAAGCCATCATTGCAGGAGATCATGGCCGATCTGGGATCTTTCATCCAGCCGTCAAAAAAATTTTCTTCTCCGTTGGCCAATCTGTTCACGTAAGGTCCTACGCTGTCCCATGCGCTGAAGCAGAAGTTTTCCGGTTTTTCTCCGTTGCAGGAATAAAACACCTGCCCCTCTTCCACATCACAGACATGCTCGATGGGGTTCTCGTAAATCTCCGAAAGATCGGGATAATTCGCCTTTCGTATCACGGTAATTCTGCATTTTTTCATTTTTTCATCTTCTTTTCGACAGTTTCCCGGCAAAAAAGCCAATTCTTAACAAAACAAATATAGCAGAAAAGTCGCATCTTGTAAACTTCGTCTATTGCAAAATATCAGTTTCTTTGATACACTATCCTTAGAATTTTATAACATAAGGAGATGTTCCCTATGCCTCTGGTAAACACTAAGGAAATGTTCGCGAAGGCTTACAACGGCGGCTACGCTGTTGGTGCTTTCAACGTCAACAACATGGAAATCGTGCAGGGTATCACCGAAGCCTGCAAGGAAGAAAACGCTCCCGTTATTCTTCAGGTTTCCAAGGGCGCCCGTGCCTATGCCAACCACACCTATCTGGTGAAGCTGGTTGAGGCCGCTATCATCGAGTGCCCCGAAATTCCCATCGCTCTGCATCTGGACCACGGCGACAGCTTCGAGACCTGCAAGTCCTGCATCGACGGCGGCTTCACCTCCGTCATGATCGACGCTTCCTCCAAGCCCTTCGCAGAAAACATCGAGATCACCCGTAAGGTCGTTGAGTACGCTCATGACCGCGGTGTCGTGGTTGAAGCTGAGCTGGGCTCCCTGGCCGGCATCGAAGACGAAGTTAATGTCTCCTCCGAAGCTGCTTCCTACACCCGTCCCGAAGAAGTCGAAGAGTTCGTGACCAAGACCGGCTGCGACTCCCTGGCCATCGCCATCGGCACTTCCCACGGCGCTTACAAGTTCACTCCCGAACAGTGCACCGTCAACGAGCAGGGCATCCTGGTTCCCCCCGCACTGCGCTTCGACGTTCTGGAAGAAGTCACCCGTCGTCTGCCCGGCTTCCCCATCGTTCTGCATGGCTCCTCTTCCGTTCCTCAGGAATACGTGAAGATGGTCAATGCTAACGGCGGCAAGATGCCCAACGCCATCGGTGTTCCCGAAGAGCAGCTGCGCAAGGCCGCCAGCCTGTCCGTCTGCAAGATCAACATCGACTCCGACCTGCGTCTGGCTATGACCGGTACCATCCGTCAGTTCTTCAACGAACAGCCCAGCAAGTTCGATCCTCGTGAGTACCTGAAGCCCGCCCGTGCCAACATCAAGGAGATCGTTCGCCACAAGCTGGTCAACGTTCTGGGCTGCGCCGGCAAGGCCTAATTCTCAGAAACATAAAACCGAACCTCAACCGAGGTTCGGTTTTTTTACTTGGTTCCTTAAGACACGAATAGAAAAGCCGCTGACCGATTGGTCAGCGGCTTGTATTTGTAATTCAGAATTACAGCAGGGTAGCGAAGTGCTTGATGGTGCGGCACATCTGAGAAACATAGGAGTTCTCGTTGTCGTACCAGGAAACGACCTGAACCTGAGTCTTGCCGTCGGGCAGAGCGCAGACCATGGTCTGAGTGGCATCGAACAGGGAACCGAAAGTCATGCCGATAACGTCGGAGGAGACAATCTCGTCTTCGGTGTAGCCGTAGGACTCGGTGCCGGCAGCCTTCATGGCAGCGTTGATCTCTTCCTTGGTGACGGACTTAGCGCAGACAGCGTTCAGGATGGTGGTGGAGCCGGTGGGAGTGGGGATACGCTGAGCAGCGCCGATCAGCTTGCCGTTCAGCTCGGGGATGACCAGGCCGATAGCCTTGGCAGCGCCGGTGGAGTTGGGAACGATGTTGATAGCGCCAGCGCGGGAGCGGCGCAGGTCACCCTTTCTCTGGGGGCCGTCCAGGATCATCTGATCGCCGGTGTAAGCGTGGATGGTGCACATGATACCGGACTCGATGGAGGCCAGATCGTTCAGAGCCTTAGCCATGGGAGCCAGGCAGTTGGTGGTGCAGGAAGCGGCGGAGATGATGTTGTCTTCCTTGGTCAGGGTGTTGTGGTTAACGTTATAAACGATGGTGGGCAGGTCGTTGCCGGCGGGAGCGGAGATGACGACCTTCTTGGCGCCGGCGTCGATGTGAGCCTGAGCCTTAGCCTTGGAGGTGTAGAAACCGGTGCACTCCAGGACGACGTCAACACCCAGCTCGCCCCAGGGCAGCTCGGCAGCGTTGGCCTTA
>JAZNLL010000027.1:0-73543 GCA_045579045.1 Candidatus Avilachnospira sp. | reverse complement strand
CTCCCGCTGAAGAAGCCGCTGCCGAATAATCAACGGAACTGAAGATAATTATAGGAGGAACCTGTTATGGCTTTTACTGCTGCAGATGTTAAGAAAGTGCGTGAAATGGCCAATGTCGGGATGATGGACTGCAAGAAGGCTCTTGTTGAGACCGATGGCGATATGGACAAGGCTGTTGAGTACCTGCGTGAAAAGGGTCTGGCCAAGGCCGCTAAGAAGGCTGATCGCATCGCTGCTGAAGGCATGGCTTTCGCCACTGTTGAGAACGGCACCGGTGTTATTGTTGAAGTCAATGCCGAGACCGACTTCGCTTCCAAGACTCCCGTTTTCGTGGACTTCGTCAAGGATGTCGCCGTTGCCGTTGCCGGCTCCGACGCCGCTGATGTGGAAGCTCTGAAGAATGTCAAGTATCCCGGCTCCGACCTGACCGTCGGCGAAATGGTCCCCGAGAAGGTTCTGGTCATCGGTGAGAACATCCAGATCCGTCGCTTCGCTCGCTTCACCGAGAACACCTCCGTGGCTTATGTCCATGGCGGCGGGCGTATCGGCGTTCTGGTGAACCTGGCTGTGGAAGGCGGCATCGACGCCACCGAGATCGGCAAGGATGTTGCTATGCAGATCGCTGCTCTGAACCCCCGTTTCTGGGATAAGAGCCTGGTTTCCGATGCTGTTCTGGAAGAGGAAAAGAAGATTCTGGTTGCCCAGATGGACAACGATCCCAAGATGGCTTCCAAGCCCCAGCAGGTCAAGGAAAAGATCGCTGCCGGCAAGATCAACAAGTTCTATGAAGAAAACTGCCTCCTGCAGCAGGCCTTCGTCAAGGACGGCGGCATGTCTGTTGAGCAGTATATTGCTTCCGCTGCCAAGGCTCTGGGCGGTTCCGTCAAGTTTGTTGACGCCATCCGTTTCGAGAAGGGCGAAGGCATTGAGAAGAAGGTCGACGATTTCGCTGCCGAAGTCGCTGCCCAGGCCGGTATGACCAAGTAATTTGGTTTTCTTTCAAAAGGACGCTGCTTTTGCAGCGTCCTTTTTCTGTCTTCATAAAACCTTAATTTGTATCTTTCTGCCAAGTGTGATACAATATATAAAATGAAAGGAGTGTTTCTATGGTATATCTTGGCTGTCATCTGTCGTCTTCCAAAGGGTTTGCCGCCATGGGCAAAACCGCCCTTGCCATGGGAGCAGATACCTTTCAGTTTTTTACCAGAAATCCCCGGGGCGGTAAGGCCAAGGATTTGGACGAAGCCGATGCCACTGCCTTTGTGCAGATGCAGGAAAACGGCAGCATCGGTCCTGTGGTAGCCCATGCCCCTTACACCATCAATCCCTGTGCTGCCGATGCCCGGGTAAAGGAATTTGCCTTGCAGATTATGGCGGATGACCTTCGGCGCATGGAGTATATCCCCGGTAACTATTATAATTTCCATCCCGGTTCCCATGTGGGGCAGGGAATAGAAGTTGGAATTTCTGCCATCGCCCATACATTAAATACAGTCCTGTTCCCCGGACAAAAGACGACCGTCCTGCTGGAGACTATGGCAGGCAAGGGCAGTGAAGTGGGCGGAAGGTTTGAAGAACTCCGTGCCATTATCGACCGTGTGGAACTTTCTCAGTATGTAGGCGTATGCCTCGATACCTGCCATGTCCATGATGGCGGTTATGATATTGTAGGAAATTTGGACGGCGTTCTGGAAGCGTTTGACCGCATCATCGGTCTGGACCGTCTGAAAGCCCTCCATATCAACGATTCTATGAATGTATGCGGCGCAAAGAAAGATCGCCACGAGAAACTGGGTCAGGGTCATATCGGTCTTGATACCTTTATCAATGTAATTAACCACCCGGCATTGCAGGGGCTTCCCATGGTTCTGGAAACCCCCAACGAGCTGCCGGGCTACGAACAGGAGATCAGACTGCTGCGGCAGCATCTGAAGGAGTAACCATGGAACAGTTTTTTGCCATGTTGGAAGAATTAAAAAATCTGCCGGAGTTTTCCCAAGTTTATCTGCTGGCTCTGCGGTACGTATTCCCGGTGCTGGCGCTGCTGATTCTGTGGCGCTGTGCCAAATCTCTGCTGGTTTTTGAAAAAGAACCGGAGATCTGGGCATGGCTGTCAGATCCCAAGGGAGAACGGCTGCCGGTGCAGCATTGGGAGACCCTTCTGGGTCGCTCCAAAGCTTGCGATGTGGTGCTGGACTATCCCACCATCTCCAGAAGCCATGCGGTTTTGACCCGTTATGATGACGGCAGCTGGACGGTCTCCGATGTAGGCTCCAAGGGCGGTATTCAGGTCAACGGCGTGGATACCAAAATGGAAGTGGTGTCCTACGGTGATGTCATTACTCTGGGCGGTGTGTCCTTTGAACTGTTGCCCATTACCAAAAAACAGGAGGTTATCCAGGCCTCCGTCCGAACCCGTGCGGGTAAGGAAATCAAACCGGCTGCCACCATGTTCTTTTTGACCATGTTCCAGCTGCTGGCAGCGCTGCAGCTGATGTTCCAGTCGGAAAAGCCTCTGGAGATCGCCTCTGCCTTCGGTATTTTGATGGCAATGGAATGGTTCTTGTTCCTATTCACCCGTGTTTTGCGGCGGACAGGCTTTGAAATGGAGACCATTGCCTTCTTTCTCACCACCTTGGGCTTGTCTGTCATCGCCTCCGACAGTCCGGGAGAACTGACCAAACAGCTCATTTGCATTGGAGCGGGTCTTGTCATATTCCTGATTCTCTGTTGGGCGCTGCGGGATCTGGAGCGGGCAAAGCAGCTCCGTTACGGTGCAGCCATCGGCTCGCTTTTGCTTCTGGCAATCAACCTGGTGTTCGGTGTGGAATTGGGCGGCGCGAAAAACTGGATCTTCATTGGCGGCGTGTCCTTCCAGCCTTCAGAGCTGGCAAAAGTTTGTTTCATCCTAGTGGGTGCATCCACCTTGCAGCGGATCATGACCAAGCGCAATATGTTCCTGTTTATTGCCTATTCAGCTGTGATTTGCGGCTGCCTGGTGCTGATGAACGACTTTGGCACAGCGCTGATCTTCTTCACTGCTTTTCTAATTATTGCCTATATGCGTTCCGGCAGCTTTGCCACCATCGCCCTTATCGTCACCGGCGTTGGTATGGCAGGTGTTATGGCACTTCGCTTTAAGCCCCACATGCTCAGCCGCTTCTCTGCCTGGGGGCATGTTTGGGAGAATGCTCTGTCCACCGGCTATCAGCAGACCAGAGCCATGATGTGCATCGCCTCCGGCGGTCTATTTGGTCTGGGTGCCGGTAACGGCTGGCTCAAATATGTGGCAGCCTCTGATACAGATCTGGTCTTTGCTTTTGTGGCAGAGGAGTGGGGTTTGATCATGGCCCTTGCCATGGTGCTTGCCATCGTTGTCCTTGGTGTGTTTGTGGTTCGTTCCGCCTCTGTGGGACGAAGCAGCTTCTATACCATCGGTGCCTGTGCCGCCGGCGGTATTCTGGTGGTGCAGACGGTTCTCAATGTCTTTGGCACGGTGGATCTGCTGCCTCTCACCGGTGTGACATTGCCCTTTGTCTCCAACGGTGGCAGCAGCATGATCGCCTGTTGGGGGTTGCTTGCTTTCCTCAAGGCAGCCGATACGAGGCAGAATGCCAGCATGGCTGTGAAGCTGCCCTCTAAAAAGGATGTGAAAGAATGAAACGTATTTCCCATCGGATGATTTTCCTTCTGGTGCTCATGGCGATTTTGGTTCTGGGTCTGGGATTTTTCACAGTACGGTATTTTGTCAAGGCTGGTCAATGGGTGACCTTTCCCGGCAGTCCTCATGTCTATGCCGGCAGCAACCTCTCCACCGGTCGTGTGGTGGATCGCAGTGGAAACCTGCTTCTGGACAGCACTGACGGTCGTACATACAGTGAAGATGCCGCCCTGCGGAAAGCCACCATGCACCTGCTGGGCGACCGGTTTGGCTATATCTCGGCTCCGGTGCTCAATGAGTATGCCGATGAGATGGTGGGCTTTGACATGGTCAACGGTCTCTATACCGCCGCCGAAAACGGCAATACGGCACATCTGACGGTGTCTGCTTCCGTTCAGAAAACAGCCCAGGCGGCATTGGCAGGACGCAAAGGCACTGTCGGTGTCTACAATTATAAAACCGGTGAAATCCTGTGCGCCGTGACCTCTCCCACCTATGACCCTAACGACATGCCAGACGTGGATGGCGATACCACCGGTCAGTACAGCGGTGTCTATCTCAACCGCTTTTTCCAGACCACCTATGTTCCCGGTTCTATTTATAAGGTGTTGACCACCCTTGCGGCGCTGGAGACCATCGAGGATATCGAAAGCCAGACCTTCCATTGCGAGGGTAAAATGGAAATCGGTGCCGATACAGTCACCTGCAACGGCTACCACGGCGATGTCAATTTGCAGACAGCTCTGGAGGCCTCCTGCAATGTGGCCTTTGCCCAGCTGGCCTTGCAGCTGGGTGCAGATACTTTGAAAGACTACGCCTACGAATTCGGCATTGCACAGTCTTTGAAATTTGACGGCATTACCACCGCTGCCGGCAATTTTGATGTGGAAAATGCAGCAGACAGCGAAATCGCCTGGGCAGGTATCGGTCAGTATACCAATCTTGTCAACGCCTGTCAGTATATGACGATCATGGGTGCCATTGCCAATGGCGGACAGGCAGCCAAACCTTATGTCATGAAGAAGGTGGACGGCGGGCTGATGACCGGCTATAAGGCCAAGACCAAAATGCTGGACTGGACAACGGAGCCTGCGGCAGCGGAGCGCTTGTCGGAAATGATGCACGCGGCGGTGGTCAACCGCTACGGCGCAGGATACTTCCCGGATCTGTATGTCTGTGCCAAATCCGGCACAGCGGAAGTTGCTCCCGATGCCACACCTCATGCCACCTTTGCAGGTTTTATCAAGGATGAAGATTATCCCTTGGCGTTCATTGTCATCATCGAGCACGGCGGCTCCGGTAGTGCTGCCTGCACCCCCATCGCCGGGCAGGTACTGCAAGCCTGCGTGGATGTTCTGAAAGAAGAATAAAAAAAGAAGACATCTACTTAGTAGATGTCTTCTTTTCTGGCGGAGTGGGAGGGATTCGCTTTTCTGCGGAAAAGCCACGCCGGTTGCAACATGCCACTGGCATGTTGCCAAGAGCCGGCTTTCGAATCCCTCTGGTAAAAAATAGACACACACCTTTTGGTGTGTGTCTATTTCTGGCGGAGTGGGAGGGATTCGAACCCTCGGTACGCTTTTGACGTACACACGATTTCCAGTCGTGCTCGTTATGACCTCTTCGATACCACTCCATCGAAGGGCACTGTTCAAACAGCTTGTTTAGTGTACACGAAAAACATCCTTTTGTCAAGAAGTTTTGCGAAAATTTTCCGCAAATTTTAGAAGTGGCAGAAGATGCACAATAAGGGTTTCGACCCTTGACATATTCTGCATAATACGATAAAACAATATAGCATGAGATTTGGAGATGCAAAATACGACACTCGGTCGTAGTTTGCATTTTTTTCATTTTATGGAGATGATTGGATGCATATATCGGAACTGATGGATATTTTAGCCTGCAGCCCAGTGATCGCTGCAGTACGGGAGAGCAATTTTGAAGCAGCACTGGCATCCCCTGCGGAGGTTCTGTTTTACCTGGAAAGCCACCTGTTGACTATGAAGGAACGGATCGATCAAGCCCATAAGGCGCAGAAGATCATCTTCATTCATATTGATCTGGCAGAGGGTATTGGCAAGGATAAAGAAGGTGTGCAGTATCTGGCATCCTGCGGTGCTGATGGCATCCTCAGTACCCGAGGTCAGCTCATCAAAGCAGCCAAGGATTTGAGGCTTCTGGCTATTCAGCGGTTCTTTGCCTTGGATTCTCAGGGCTTGAGCAGCGCACAGGAAATGCTCCGGAACACAACTCCTCATATGATGGAAATTTTACCCGGTGTTATTCCCAAGGTCATTGCTTCCTATGCAGAGGGCTCCATTCCTGTCATCGCCAGCGGTCTCATCGAGACCAAGCAGGAAATCACGGCAGCTCTGAGCAAGGGTGCCCTTGCAGTTTCCACCGGCACAAAAGAACTTTGGTATATATAAGGAGAATATGATGGATTTTTCTGTACTGACAAAAGGTATTTACGGCTGCGATTGCGGTAAAGATCATCTTTGCCCCATCGATACGGTGGAAGTCAGTCCCAAGGCATTGGACCGTCTGGCAGAGCTATGTAAGGATTATGCGCATATTGCTCTGCTGGCAGATGAAAACACCTGGGAGGTCTGCGGCAAGGCTGCAGCTGAAAAGCTGAAAGAGCAGAATCCTGCGACTATCGTCCTTCCCGGAAAAGAACGCCTTGTTCCCAACGAAGCTGCCGTGGCGGCAGCAGAAGCAGAAATGCCCCAGCAGGTCGATCTCATCGTGGGTATCGGTTCCGGCGTCATCAACGATATGAGCCGTTATCTCAGCCATCAGAGAGGAATTCCTTATTTCATCGTTGCCACCGCACCTTCCATGGATGGCTATGCTTCTTCTGTGGCAGCCATGCTCTTTGGCGGTATGAAGACCACCCTGCCTGCCCATACCCCCAAGGCCATTCTGGCGGTGTCTGATGTCATCAAAAATGCACCCATGGAAATGCTGCAGGCCGGCTACGGTGATATCATGGGCAAGTTCTCCTGCCTCAACGACTGGCGCCTCAGCGCCCTCATTAACGGCGAATATTTCTGCCAGCGCGTCCATGACTTAATGTATGACACGGTCATCAAAGTCCGGGATCTGGCACCGGGCATTTTAGAGCGGGATACCAAGGCGGTGGATGCCCTTATGGAAGCCCTTGTGGTGGCAGGCATCACCATGGCTTATGCAGGCAACTCCAGACCTGCCTCCGGCAGCGAGCATCATATCTCTCATTTCTTCGAAATCACCGGTCTGCAGGAAAATAAGCCTTATTTTGACCACGGTTTGGATGTCCTCTATGCCTCAGTGATGACAGCAAAGATGCGTTCCCAGGTTATTAAGAGCCACCCTGTCCGTCGACAGATTGATAAGACCCAATGGGAACAGGAAATCCGACGGATTTATACCGGCTCTGCCGAAGGTGTCTTTGCTTTGCAGAAGGCCTACGGCATGTACGACCGAAATGATATCGATGTCATCACCGAAAAGTGGGATGAGATCTGCAAGCTTTTGTCGGAAGCTCCCGATGCAGAGGAAGCAGAACAGCTGGTGGAAGCCATCGGTCTGCACTATTCCAATCTGGAAGCTATGTACGGTGCACAGAAACTGAAAGATGCCGCCGTCTATGCCAAAGATATCCGGGATCGCTATTCCGTCCTGTGGCTGTATAACCTTTATATCCCCGAGGAGGACACCCTGTGAGTATCAAACTGATCGCCTTTGATCTGGATGGCACTTTGAGCCAGCATAAAACGCCCATACCCCCGGAAAACCGGGCCGCCATGGAAGCGCTCAGCAAGAAATATAAACTGCTCATGTCCGGTGCCGGTCTGTGCCGCAGAATTTTTGAGCAGATGGAGCATTTTCCTGTGGACATTCTGGGCAGCTACGGCATGCAGTATGCCGAGTACAACCCGGAAACCGGCGACATCGAAATCCGCCATGATATTAGCTTTCCCTTTGATAAAGAGAGCATCGAAGCCAGAGTGACCATGCTTCGTGAAAAGTACGGCTACACGGAGTTTGCCGGTGACAATGTGGAATACCATGCCTCCGGCTGCTTCACCTTTCCGCTCCTTGGAACAAAGGCCAAGCAGGAGGACAAGCTGGCCTTCGACCCGGATCGCAGCAAGCGTCGTGCCATTCTTGCACATGTGACGGAGGTCTTTTCCGATTACAATGTATTTGTAGGCGGTTCTTCTTCCTTTGATATGGCACCCAAGCCCTACAATAAAGCCACCGCCCTCGAAAAATATGCCGAAACCCATGGCTTTACCAAAGAAGAAGTGGCCTATGTGGGGGATGACTACGGCCTTGGCGGAAACGATGAGTCTGTTCTTCTGGCAGGCTATCGGTTTTTTAAGGTGGATGACTACCGGGAATTTCCGAAGGTCGTTGCAGAACTCTTAAAGTAAATACCCGTTGGAGAATTGGAGAAACGGAAAGGAAAGACACAGAAATGTGCCTTCCTTTCCGTTTCTTTTTTAAGAGGAGAAAATTATGATTTACGATGTTGCCATTGTCGGTGCAGGTGTCATCGGCGGTATGCTGGCACGGGAACTGAGCAAGTATCAGCTTTCAGTCTGCCTGCTGGAAAAGGAAAATGATGTTGCCTGCGGTGCCTCCAGAGCCAACAGCGGTATTATCCACGGCGGCTTTGACCCCCACCCCGGTACGATGAAAGCAAAACTGAATACAGCCGGTGTTCCGCTGCTCTATCAGGCCGCAAAGGAGCTTCATGTACCTCATATCCAAAACGGCTCTATGGTCTGCGCCTTTGGTGGGGCGGAGCATGCAGGTTTGGAAGCTCTGTATCAGCGTGGTATTGCCAACGGCATCGGGCAGATGAAGCGGCTGACCGGCGAGGAAGCAAGGCTTCTGGAGCCTCAGCTTTCCAGGGAAGTGACGATGGTCCTCCATGTGCCCACTGCCGGCATCATCTGCCCCTACGAACTGACCATTGCCGCCGTAGGCAATGCCATGGATAACGGCGTGGAGCTGAAACGGAATTTTGCGGTGAAGAGCATTGAGAGATCCGAAATGTTCACCCTTACTTCCGCTGCCGGAGAGTGTGTGCAGGCTCGCTGGGTAGTCAACTGTGCCGGTGGTTATTCCGATCAGATTGCCCAGCTGGCAGGAGACGGCTTCTTCCGAATCATCCCCAGAGCCGGTGAGTACCTGCTGCTGGATAAAAAAGAAGGCTGCCGTGTGAAGAACACCATCTTCCAACTGCCCTCCAAGGCCGGTAAGGGCATCCTCGTCAGTCCCACCGTAGACGGCAACCTGCTCACAGGTCCTACGGCTTCCCATGTGGAAACACCGGATAGTCGGGATGTGACCCCTACCGGTGTGGAACAGGTGCAGAATCTTGCAAGAAGAAGTGTGCCTTCTGTGGATTTTCGTCAGGTCATCACTTCCTTTACCGGTGTCCGTGCCTCTGAATCTTCGGATGACTTTATCCTCTGCCGCTCTGAGAAGGTTCCCGGTCTGGTCCATGCCGCCGGTATCGACTCTCCCGGTCTGACCTGCTGCGTTTCCATTGCGCAGTATGTGGTGAACCTTCTGGCAGAAGGCGGTCTGAAGCTGCAAAAGAAGGAAAACTGGAACGGCAATCGGGAGAATCCCCATGCTTTCCGTACCATGACCGACGCAGAGAAGAATGAAATGATTCAAAAGAACCCGGATTTCGGTAAGATCGTCTGCCGCTGTGAGACTGTCAGCGAAGGGGAGATTCGTGCCGCCATCCGCAGAAATCCTCAGGCCAGAGATGTTGACGGCGTCAAGCGCCGCACCCGTTCCGGTATGGGGCGCTGTCAGGGCGGCTTCTGCGGTCCTTATATTATGAAATTACTGTCGGAGGAACTGGGAATCCCCATGGAGACAGTCACGAAAAACGGAGCCGGCTCTGAGATGGTCACAGAAAGGATCGGTGAGGCGAAATGACAAACTATGATATCGTCATTATCGGCGGCGGTCCTGCCGGTATGGCGGCAGCTGTGGCTGCCTATGACCATGGTGTGAAAAATGTGGTCATTCTGGACAGAGAACCGGAACTGGGTGGAATTCTCCGTCAGTGTATCCACAATGGGTTTGGTTTACATAAACTTGGCCAAGAGCTGACCGGACCGGAGTATGCTGCCGTATATGAAAACATGGTGAAAGAGCGGAATATCGAAGTTCGCTATGAGACCACAGTCACGGCAGTCTCTCCTGACCGTGTGGTCACGGCCCAGAGCCGCAGAGGCATTGAAAAGCTGGAAGCCAAAGCGGTCATTTTGGCCATGGGCTGCCGGGAGCGGAGCAGAGGCGCTCTGAACATTCCCGGTTCCCGTCCTGCCGGTATTTACAGTGCCGGTACTGCCCAGAAGCTTTTGAATATGGAAGGTTATCTGGTGGGCAAACGGGTGGTCATCCTCGGCTCCGGTGATATCGGTCTCATTATGGCCAGAAGAATGTCTCTGGAAGGCGCTAAGGTGGAGGCAGTCTGCGAACTGCTGCCCTATTCCGGCGGTCTGACCCGGAACATCGTTCAGTGTCTGGAGGATTTTGATATTCCTCTCTATCTCAGCACCACTGTCGCCCAGATCCATGGCAAGAAGCGTCTGGAGGGCGTGACCGTTGCGGAAGTGGATGAAAACAGAAAAGTCAAAGAAGAGACCAAGCGGTATATACCCTGTGATACGCTGCTGCTCTCCGTGGGTCTGATCCCGGAAAACGAACTGACTGCAGCTGCCGGTATCCCCATGGACCCCGTTACCAACGGCGCATTGGTGGACGATACCTGCATGACCCAGGTGCCCGGCATTTTTGCCTGCGGCAATGTGCTGCAGGTCCACGATCTGGTGGACTATGTGTCCGATGAAGCGGAGCGGGCCGGTATCGGTGCGGCAGAGTTTGTCACAGCGGAGAAAAAGAAGGAAACCCTCCTGCGGACACAGGCAGGCAGCGGTGTCCGTTATGTATTGCCCCAGCAGATTTCTTCCGCCGAGAAGGATGTATCCTTGTTCCTGCGGGTGGTTAAGCCTTTTGGAAAGGTGCAGTTTACCGTCACTTGTGGAGAAGATGTGCTTTTGACTGCCAAACGGCTAAAGGCTGCTCCCGGTGAAATGGAAAAACTGACCATCCCGGCAGAAAAGCTGAAAACTGCCTGCGGAACCATCACTGTGCGTTTGGAGGAATTGGCATGAAGCGAACCCTTACCTGTATTGTCTGCCCCAGAGGCTGTACCGTGACAGTTGAGGAGAATATGACTGTCACAGGCAATGGCTGCAAACGAGGCGCAGAGTATGCCATAGCAGAGTGTACCAATCCCACCCGAACCGTCACCGCCACCGTCCGGGTTGCCAACCGGGCAGATACCATGGTCAGCGTCAAGACCGCTGCACCTGTACCCAAGGGTGAGATGTTCACAGTGATGAAGAAACTTCGCACCATGACAGTGTCTGCACCCATAGCCATCGGTGATGTGATTTTGAAGGATGTTTTCGGAACAGAGGTCATTGCCACAAAGAATGTCGGATAAATGTAAGAAGCACTCGCTTAGCGAGTGCTTCTTACATTTATGATGGGCTTTGCGCCCTGCGCGATCAGCGCAGCAGCGGCAGGGGAGTTATCGTCATAGACAAACAGCTCTGACCAACCGTGCTTCAGATTCTCCGTACAGCCCTGCCAGGTGCCGCCTTTTCCGAGGGTACATTGAACGGCAACAGCTTTGTCGGCCTGAATATGGATGAATTTGTTTCGTTCCAATGCCCGGTAGTTGGCAAAGGGTACATCGTAGCCATCAGCGGAGAGATACAGGCTGTGGGTTGCTGTTTGGTGGTCTGTCAGGCGGTCTGCTACAAATATAACAGATTTGCCGCCGTTGGAAATGCAGGCATTCTGGGCGGCCAGATCGGCTCCTGCAGCACCGCCGGAGACCAGTGTTTGATGGATCTGGGCGACATGTCTTCCCATGGCCTGTGCAAAGGAAAGATTGGCAGGTCTTAACCGCCGGGAGCCTACCACAGCCACAGCAGGTTTCTCCAACAGGGATAGATCCCCCCGATAGAAGAAAACCGCCGGTGTTTGATATCCCAGTGCCTGCCGCAGTCTGTGGGGAAAGTTGGGAGAAAGCCGGGTCAGAGGATGAATGTCCAATTCTTCTCCGTGCCGCAGATAGTCAATGAGCTGCTTCTCCCGATCCAACAGGCGGAGAATCTCGTCGGCACGGCCTTCATCATAGCCCAAATTGGTCAAATCTCTGGCACAAAGCTGCCGCAGGGGATCTTCCCCTGCAAGGGCAGGCAAGACACGCTGCCCCAGTTCCCGGAACTGGGGCATGGTCATAGGCTTTGCATTTGTGTCACCAAGGCGGCAGCAAAGCAGCAGCACGCCCTCTTCTGCGGCGGTCAACGGAACTTCTTGCGGACCACCGGCTTTTTGACTTCCTCTTCCACCAACAGGTCGTCCTCAATGAATTTCATGGGGCGGATGGTGAAGTGGGAGTACTTGGCGATCTCGTCCAGTTTGGCCTTTTCGGGGAAGTTGCCCAGAATGGACCAGGCAGCACCCTTCCGCTTGGCACGGCCTGTACGGCCGATGCGGTGGATATAGTATTCGTTTTCTTCCGGCACATCGAAGTTGATGACGCAGTCCACATCGTCCACATCGATACCACGGGAGGCCACATCGGTGGCAATGAGAACGGCCAGCTTGCCGTCTCTAAAGGTTTTCATGGTCTTTTCTCTGGTACCCTGACGGACATCGCCGTGGATGCAGTCAGCATCCAGACCGGCACGGCGCAGATCATCGCTGACCCGCTGACACATGACCTTGGTGTTGCAGAAAACAATGACCCGTTCATACTCCATGGCGCGGATGAGCCGCAGGGTGGTCTCTGTCTTTTCCAGAGGGGAGACGGTCAGGGAATACTGATCGATATCCGGCTTGTTTTCCTGATCGGCAGGCACAGTGATCTCCACCTCATCCCGCTGGTACATCCAGCTGACGGTCATGACCTCCTGAGAGATGGTGGCGGAAAACAGACCCATGCTCTTTTTGTTCTTGAGCTTGTCAAGAATGTGGGTCACATCCTTGAAGAAGCCCATGTCCAGCATCCGGTCGGCCTCGTCCAGAACGACCGTGTGAATCTTATCCAGCCGCAGATTTTTGCGGTTGTAGTGATCCATCAGTCTGCCGGGGGTGGCGACCAGAATCTGAGGATGACCCTTCAATGCCTTGATCTGCGGCTCCATCTTCTGTCCGCCGTAGACCACAGCCACACGGATGTTCTTGTAAAACCGCAGCAGACCTCGCAGCTCATCGCAGATCTGAATAGCCAGCTCTCTGGTAGGAGCCAGAATGAGTCCCTGCAGGTCCTCGGATTCAGCATCGATGTGTTCGATCATGGGGATGCCGAAAGCAAAGGTCTTGCCCGTGCCGGTGGGGGCTTTGGCAATGACATCCTTCCATTCCAGAAAAGGCGGAATGGCCTCAGCCTGTACTCTGGTAGGATAGCCGTAGCCCTTCTTTTCCAGAGCCTTCAATATTTCCTCCGAGAGTCCCAGATCCCGGAATGTCAGTTCTTGGTTCATAGAAATGTTCCTTTGTGTTTGAAATTCGAGATTATTATAGCAGAGGTGCGCTTATATTGCAATGAAAACAAAAACACCGCCAAGGTGACCAAACCTGGCGATGTTTTTGTAAAAGGAAGAAAGGAGGGGAAAATGAAAAAACAACTTGCTTGTTATGGTTATATCATAATTGACAGTTGTAAAATATCTTAGAGGGCAGTTGTTAAGTATTTGTTAAATCTTTCAAAAATATTATGTTTACAAAAATATAACACTTTCAAATGGGGGAATCTATTGACATCCCGGAGCGAAAGTATTACACTGAGAACAAAGAATTAGCACTCTAATGATGAGAGTGCTAAAAACTAGGAGGTGCAGCATATGAACGCACAGAAGTTCACCCAGAAGTCTCTGGCTGCCATTCAGGCTGCCCAGGAACTGACCGTTGAAAACAGCCACCAGCAGATCGAGCAGGTACACCTGTTGACGGCACTGCTGAAACAGGAAGAAGGTCTTGTGCCTGCGCTTTTGAAGCGTATGGGCATTACCGTGGAGAGCTTTGCGGCAGCGTTGGAGAGGGAACTTTCCAAACTGCCGAGAGTTACCGGTTCCGGCAGAGAAGTGGATAAGATCTATATTGCAAGACCGGTGGATGAAGCTCTCAGCCATGCAGAAGCTCTGGCAGAGTCCATGCACGACGAATATGTCTCCGTGGAGCATCTGCTGCTGTCTTTGCTGGACACAGCGGACAGTACCCTCAAAGAACTGTTCCGCACCTATAACATTACCAAAGAGGGCTGTCTGCAGACCCTGCAGACCATCCGAGGCAGCCAGCGGGTCACATCTGACAATCCCGAAGCTACCTATGAAGCGCTGGAAAAGTTTGGCACCGATCTGGTAAAGCGCGCCCGGCAGCAGAAGATGGATCCCGTCATCGGACGGGACGATGAGATTCGAAATGTCATCCGAATCCTCTCCCGGAAAACGAAAAACAATCCTGTTCTCATCGGTGAACCCGGTGTTGGCAAGACAGCCATTGCCGAAGGACTTGCCCAGCGGATCGTCCGCGGCGATGTGCCCAAGAGCCTGCAGGACAAGAGCATCTTCTCACTGGATATGGGCGCACTGATCGCAGGTGCCAAGTACCGCGGCGAGTTCGAAGAACGGCTGAAAGCGGTTCTCAATGAAGTGAAGCAGTCTGAAGGGCAGATCATTCTCTTTATCGATGAACTGCACACCATTGTCGGTGCCGGTAAGACGGAAGGTGCCATGGATGCAGGCAACCTGCTGAAGCCTATGCTGGCTCGCGGCGAACTCCACTGCATCGGTGCCACCACTTTGGATGAATACCGTCAGTATATTGAAAAAGATCCGGCTCTGGAGCGCCGTTTCCAGACAGTTCTGGTCTCCGAACCGACTGTGGAGGATACCATTGCCATTCTCCGTGGTTTGGAGGAACGCTATGAGGTGTTCCACGGTGTCAAGATCACCGACCCTGCCATTATTGCGGCAGCGACTCTCTCTCACCGGTATATCACCGACCGTTTCCTGCCGGATAAGGCCATCGATCTGGTGGATGAGGCCTGTGCTATGATTCGGACGGAGATGGATTCCATGCCTACGGAACTGGATGTGGTCCGCCGGAAGATCATCCAGCTGGAGATCGAGGAAGTGGCTCTGAAAGAGGAGACCGATGAACTTTCCAAAGCTCGTCTGACAGAACTGCAAAAGGAACTGGCAGAGGCTCGTGACAGCTTCCATGCCATGAAAACCAAGTGGGAGAATGAAAAAACTGCCATCGGCAAAGTCCAGCAGCTTCGGGAACAGATCGAGCAAATGCATGCCGATATGGAACGGGCAGAGCAGCAGGGTGATTATGAAACAGCCGCCAAGCTGAAATATGCCACTCTGCCGGAAGCGGAAAAACAGCTTGCCCATGAGGAAAAACAGGCTCAGGATGCTCAGGAGCAGAGCCTGCTGCGGAACAAGGTCACGGAAGAGGAGATCGCAAAAATCATCGAGCGGTGGACAGGTATTCCCGTGGCACGGCTCATGGAAGGGGAGCGGGAAAAACTGCTCCATCTGGATGAGACCCTCCATCGCCGGGTGGTAGGACAGGACGAAGCAGTTCGGTCTGTGGTGGAAGCCATCTGGCGCAGCCGGGCCGGTATACAGGATCCCGACCGACCCATCGGCAGTTTCCTGTTCCTTGGTCCCACCGGTGTGGGCAAAACGGAACTGGCAAAGGCTCTTGCCGAAAGCCTCTTTGACGATGAAAAGAACCTTGTCCGTATTGATATGTCGGAGTATATGGAGAAATTCTCCGTTTCCCGTCTCATCGGTGCCCCTCCCGGCTATGTAGGCTATGAGGAGGGCGGTCAGCTGACAGAGGCCGTCCGCCGCAAACCTTATTCCGTCATTCTTTTTGATGAGGTGGAAAAGGCTCATCCCGATGTGTTCAATGTCCTTCTGCAGGTTCTCGATGACGGACGTATCACCGATTCCCAGGGCAGAACAGTGGATTTCAAGAACACCATCCTCATCCTGACCTCCAATCTGGGCAGCCAGTACCTGCTGGATGGAATTGATGAAGAGGGGAGCATTCTTCCGGAAGCCAGAGAGCAGGTGGAACAGCTGCTCCGCCGCAGCTTCCGTCCGGAATTCCTCAACAGACTGGATGAAACGGTATTCTATAAGCCTCTGACCAGAGAAAACATTACCGGGATCATCGATCTGCAGCTGGCGGATCTCAACAGCCGACTGGCACAAAAGCAGCTTTCCTGCCGTCTGACAGCCGAAGCCAAGGCCTTTATCATCGAAGCTGCCTATGATCCCCAGTACGGTGCAAGACCTTTGCGCCGCTATGTCCAGCGGACGGTGGAAACGCTCATTGCCAAGCGAATCCTAAAGGGTGATATCCTTCCCGGCACAGAGCTGGAAGTCAAAGTGGAAAATGACAGCCTGACAGTTAAATAAAAAAATAACCGGATCGAAAGATCCGGTTATTTTTGTCAGTCAAGGAAATAGATGATGATGTCTCTGCGTCCAAACTCCATACAGGCTTCGTGGGTGTCATAGTACAGGTCCACGAGATTGCCCTTAATGAGACCGCCGGTATCTTCGGCCACACAGTAGCCGTAGATGTATTCACCGTCTGCAGAGGCGATGTACATCCTGGTACCCAGAGGAATGACCTTGGGGTCAACAGCAATGGCACCGACTCGTGCAGCAGTACCGGTGAAGGTTCGCCGGTCGCCGGCATAGTTGGGGCTGTTGCAGGTGTAGGCTGTAGCACGGAACTTGACAGCCTCATGGTAACTCAGCTTCGTACCGGGAACCAGTTTCTCTTCCGTATCGGCTGCGATTTCCTCTTCTGTGGGAGGTGTGTAGCGATACCAGTTGTTGGAAACCGTATAATCGGTGACGTTGGTGAAGGTCTGATCCATCACGGAGCGATCCACACCCCGGAGGATAATGGCGTCCTGTGCAGCGGAAACCATCTGCTGGGACAGGATTGCGCGATCCACTTCCACTCCGTCTTCATAGGTGATCTGAGCGGTAAAGCGGTTGAGACCATCCTTGCCTTCCAGAAGGATCTCTTCCTCACCGGGGGCGAGGGAGGTGTCTTCGAAGGTACGGGTGCCGTAGGGAATTGCTTCTTCATATTCCAGAGTTTCATGGGTGACTCTGGTAATGGTGATGGTCATACCGTCGTAGGTCTGGGTATCCAGACCGCAGGAGAGAACGTCGGAGTCGGACAGGGTGATATCCAGAGAAGCCAGAACATCGGAAACGGTTCCGCCATAAGAACCGACCACATAGACCTGACCCCGCTCATGGACGGAGATCATCTGGACACGGTTGATATGGATCTGTGTGGCACCGTCACCCAACAGGGTCGTATAAGTGTCGTCTTCTCCCAATTCCAGGCCGGCTTCTTTGATGACGACCTGAGGATCAGTGCTGTTGGACAGACAGACAATGACGTTGTCACCGTCGGTGATTACGTATTTGGTTTGTGCGAAGGCAGGCAGGGTCAGAATGAGGAAAATGCTGGACAGAAGAATGGCCAGAGCCACCCAGCGGACAGCAATCATCTGCCGTGTTTTTGCCGTAACGATGTGCTTAATGGTACGCATCAGAGAACCTCCTTTCCTGTGATTTAGACACGAAACAAGAAAAGGTTTCAAATAGTTACAAAATGTAATTCTCAAAAGAATATACTGGTAGCAATTGCCATTATAACAAATATTCGCAAAAAGTCAAGCCCTTAGAGAAAAAAGTGGTATTTCGACAACTTTTTGCAAGTTTACAGATAATGGCATATTATGGGAAACCACACCATATCTGCGTGTTTTTGGCGGTTTTCGCACACAATATGTTGAAAATAGTTACAAATTGGTTCACATAATGTTATTATTTGAAAACTATTTGACAAGGGGGAAAAAACATGGTATATTTTCATAGGAAAAAGGGCAAAGACGAAGAAACGGGACTGTCATACCGGTTCAGAGAGGGCGTTTCATAGGCTGAAAGAACGCTTGCCAAAGGTGACAAATCCTACCACTTCCGAGCTGCGCTTCGAAATAAGAAGCGACGGGTCCTCCCGTTACAGAGGCGACGAGCGGCAGCCCATGGCTGCAAGCAGGGTGGAACCGTGGAATACATTGAGTTGTATCCCACCCCTGAATTTTCAGGGGTGGGATTTATCTATTCTGCCCCAACAAAACAAGGAGGCAACTACCATGAGCGAAGAAAATCTGTACACCTTTGAAAACGAGCAGTACCGCAAGACCTATTGGCATACCTGCTCCCATGTGCTGGCACAGGCCGTCAAGCGTCTGCGTCCCGATGTGAAGCTGGCCATCGGTCCTGCCATCGAAAACGGCTTCTACTACGACTTCGACAGCGCTGAGAGCTTCACCCAGGAAGATCTGGAAAATCTGGAAGCCGAAATGCGGAAGATCTGCAAGGAAAAGCTGAAGCTGGAGCGGTTCGAACTGCCCAGAGCCGAGGCCATCAAGTTTATGGAAGACAAGGCTGAGCCTTACAAGGTCGAACTCATCAATGATCTGCCTGAGGATGCTGTCATCTCCTTCTATCAGCAGGGTGATTTTGTGGACCTGTGCGCCGGTCCGCATCTGGACTCCACCGGTCGCATCAAGGGCAATGCCATCAAGCTGACTTCCTGCACCGGTGCTTATTGGCGCGGCGATTCCAACCGCAAGATGCTCCAGCGTATCTACGGCGTGGCCTTCCCCAAGAAGGAAGAACTGGATGCCTACATCGCTGAGAGAGAAGAAGCGCTGAAGCGTGACCACAACAAGCTGGGCCGTGAACTGGAATACTTCACCACTGTTGACTGTGTTGGTCAGGGTCTGCCCATCCTGCTCCCCAAGGGCGCAAGAACCGTCCAGACTCTCCAGCGCTGGGTGGAAGATGAGGAGCAGAAGCGTGGCTATCTGCTGACCAAGACCCCTCTCATGGCCAAGAGCGATCTGTATAAGATCTCTGGTCACTGGGATCATTATCTGGACGGCATGTTCGTTCTGGGTGATCCCACCGATGAGACCAAGGAGTGCTTTGCCCTCCGTCCCATGACCTGCCCCTTCCAGTATCAGGTCTATCTGAACCGTCAGCGTTCCTACCGTGACCTACCCATGCGTCTGGGTGAAACTTCCACCCTGTTCCGCAACGAGGATTCCGGCGAAATGCACGGTCTGATTCGTGTCCGTCAGTTCACCATCTCCGAGGGCCATCTGGTCCTCCGTCCCGATCAGCTGGCAGAGGAATTCAAGGGCTGCCTTGATCTGGCCAAGTATGTGCTGGATACGGTCGGCATGCTGGAAAGCTGCACCTTCCGTTTCTCCCAGTGGGACCCCAACAACACCGCCAAGTACGAAGGCACTGCCGAGCAGTGGAATGCTGCACAGGAAGCTATGGGCAAGATTCTCGACGATCTGGGCGTAGAATATGAAATTGGTATCGACGAGGCTGCTTTCTACGGACCCAAGCTGGATATCCAGTATAAGAATGTCTTTGGCAAGGAAGATACCATCGTCACCATTCAGATCGATATGCTGCTGGCTGAAAAGTTCGGCATGTACTATATCGATGAGAACGGCGAAAAGGCTCTGCCTTATATCATCCACAGAACTTCTCTGGGCTGCTACGAGCGTACTCTGGCCTATCTGATCGAGCGGTACGCCGGTGCCCTGCCCACATGGATGGCACCTGAGCAGGTTCGTTTCCTGCCCGTCACCGACCGTGCTTTCGACTACTGCGCAGAGATGTCCCGCAAGTTGAATATGCAGGGCTTCCGTACAGAAGTGGACTTCCGCAATGAGAAGGTGGGCAAGAAGCTCCGTGAAGCCAGACTGGAGAAAGTCCCCTACATGGTGGTCGTCGGCGACCGTGACATGGAGAACGGCACCGTTTCTCCCACCAACCGTGTGGACGGAGATCTGGGTGCCATGTCCTTCGAGGCTTTTGAAGCCATGCTGAAGGAGACCGTGGACCAGAAGCTGAAGAAGTAAAAACAGATTTGAAAATGCCGGGGTGTAGTACCCCGGCATTTCTTTAACATTTCTTAAGAATTCACCCTCTTTTATCTTAAAATTACTTTTGCTACAATAGAGCCAAGAGGTGAGAGAATTGTACAATGTCCTGATATGTGATGATGATCGCGACATCGTCGCAGCCTTGAAAATCTACCTGTCCTCAGAGAACTATCGGCTTTTTGCAGCTTATACCGGAAAAGAGGCCTTGGAGATCGTCCAAAGGGAAAATATCCAGCTGATCCTCATGGATATCATGATGCCGGAGATGGATGGTATTGCGGCAACAGCCGCTGTCCGTACCCACAGCAATGTGCCCATCATCCTGCTGACGGCGAAAAGTGAGACTTCCGATAAAATACTGGGTCTCAATGTAGGTGCCGATGATTATATCACCAAGCCCTTTGAACCGGTGGAGGTGCTGGCACGGGTGCGCTCCCAGCTGCGTCGGTATACCATGCTGGGCAGTCAGAACAGCGCACCCGATGTGATTACCATCGGTGCGGTAACATTGGATGATCCTGCCAAGTCTGTCACCGTGGATGGAGAACCGGTCTATCTGACCCCCAGCGAATATAACATTCTGCGGCATCTCATGCAGAACCCCGGAAAGGTCTTTTCCTCTGCCCAGATTTATCAGGCGGTCTGGAACGAGACCGGAACCGGCTCCGAAAGTGCCGTAGCCGTCCATATCCGCCATCTGCGGGAAAAAATTGAGATCGATCCCTCTAATCCCCGATACATAAAGGTGGTCTGGGGACAGGGCTATAAGTTTGCCCAAACGGGCAGAGAGCTTTGATTTCAGAAAAGAGGTTGCTTATGAAATACAGATCCAGCGCTTGGGGCTATAAGCTGCTGGCATGGCTGCTGATGGCGGTGTGCATTGCTTTCGGCACCCTGTCAGCTTTTGTGATCGGCTATTGCCTCAGCGAAAACTATTATGATGAAGATACGAAGTTCCAAACCACCTACCACTGTTCGGAAATGGTACGGCGGCATAGCAATGAAATCATCCATCAATATCACAGAAAGTCTGATGAAGCCAACTGGCAGCGGCTGCTGGAAGGCTCCGATCTGCGGTTTATCATTCTGGATGAAGCCACCGGCGAAGTGGTGGAAAGCTATACGGAAGGTATGAACATCAAAGTCCCGAAGAATATGAAGGACAATGCTTTTCTCTATGAATACAACTACAATATGCGTCTGGGTGATTTTGATACGCCTCTGGAAAATGTCTATGTCTGCGATTATTACTTTGGCTTGGATGCCAGTGGAAATCTGTGGCAGGGCAGCAACAGCTTCCGCAATGACGGCAACTGGTATTCTGCGGAGGATGCCCAGGCGATGATCGAAGGAACATCTTATCAGGTGCTCTTTTTGCTGCCCCAGAACCTCCATCGGTATTACGATGATTATATCGGTCAGGCCTATCGGATCTATCTGGAATTTCAATGGTGGAGCAGCCGTACCCCTGTGATCTTCGGTTTGTGCGTGATCGGCCTGCTGGCAGCGGTCATCTTCCTCTGTATCCAGACCGGCAGAAGACCGGGAAAAGAGGAACTGCAAGGCACCTTTGTGGAGAAGATTCCCTTTGAAATTCTCCTCGGAGTGGGTGTGCTGGCGTTCCTTGGGTTTGTTGGCTGTATCGTCCTGTTGGTGGATATGCGAACCAACAATCTCACCATAGAGCAGTTCTATCTGGCGGTGAGCCTTTGCGGTGCCGGTGCAGCCGCCTGCGGTCTGTTCTTAGTGGAACTGCTGCTGACCTTCATCCTGCGGCTGAAGCTGCATTGCTTCATTCGTTCCACTCTGAGCTTTTATATCCTCCGCTGGTTCTGGTACGTAATCTGCTGGCTTGGAAGAAAAACCAAGGGCTTGTGGATGATCGCTGTCAAAGGCTTCCGATCCATTAGCATGGTGCCCAGAGCTGCTGCTGCGATCTTGGCTGTGGTTTTTCTGGAATTGCTGCTGTTTATCTGGCTGGTCAATGCCTATTATGCGGTAATTCCTATCTTCTTTCTGCTTTTTTTCAATTTGTTCCTTCTTCTGGCGCTGCTGTGGATGGTAGGTCAGATGAACACTCTGAAAAAATCCGGTAAAGCCATGGCGGATGGCGATCTGGAGCATCAGATCGATACCCATTATATGTACTGGGACTTCAAGGAACACGGCGAAAACCTCAATGCCATAGCCGGCGGTATGACCAAGGCTGTGGAAAAGCAGATGAAATCCGAGCGGCTGAAAACAGAACTCATCACCAATGTGTCCCATGATATCAAGACCCCCTTGACATCCATCGTCAACTATGTGGATCTGCTGCAGAAGCCCCATTCCGAGGCGGAGCAGGTGCAGTATCTGGAAGTTCTGGATCGGCAGGCCAAGCGTCTGAAGCGGCTGACGGAAAACTTGGTGGAAGCCTCCAAAGCCTCCACGGGCAACATGGCAGTGACACTGGAAGAGACCAATGTCCGGGAGCTGCTCAGCCAGGCCATCGAGGAATACCGGCAAAGACTGGAAGCCGGGAAACTGGAAGTGATTTTGGATCTGCCGGAGGATCTGACGGTCATGGCAGACGGCAAGCTCCTGTGGCGTGTGCTGGATAATCTTCTGAACAATGTCATCAAGTATGCCATGGCAGGAACCCGTGTCTATGTCTCCGGCAGACGGGATGGAACTCAGGCGGCACTGGCTGTGAAGAACATTTCCAGAGAACCTCTCAACATGGATGCAGAAGAGCTGATGGAGCGGTTTGTCCGTGGAGACAGCTCCCGTCACACAGAGGGCAGCGGGCTGGGTCTGAATATTGCCAGAAGTCTTGTGACCCTGCAAAAGGGACGGTTTGAACTGACTGTGGACGGCGATTTCTTCAAAGCCGAGATCTTCCTGCCGTTGGTATGAAAGAAAAGGGACGCCCATGGGCGTCCCTTTTACCAAGGATACGGAACAATACCGCTGTAAAAACTGTGCGAAACTGCCAAAGTTGTGTATTTTCCTGACGAACGATTGACAATCATAGAAAAACGGATATAATAAATGTATAATTGAAAAAATCCTTTGATTTTCGGCAGAAGCCAAGGTGACTGCCGGAATAGGAAACTCTGGAGAATCCCGAAAATGGGTGCCGAAGGTGCAAGGCGAAAGCCGAATCTCTCAGGCAAAAGGACAGAGCAAGTTCCCTTTTGGGGAAATGTTTGTCCCGGCAGAGTTTGCACGGGGCTTTTTATTTTGTAAATCAACAGAAATGAGGACTGTATCATGTATAAGAACAACGCTCACACCATCTGCTTTCTGAAGGACTATGACAAGGAGATCGCCGACCTGATGTTCGATGAGCTGCACCGCCAGCGCCGTAACATCGAGCTGATCGCCTCCGAGAACATTGCTTCTCCTGCTGTCATTGCTGCCATGGGCACCATTCTGACCAATAAGTATGCAGAAGGTCTGCCCGGCAAGCGCTACTACGGCGGCTGTGTCCATGTGGATGATATCGAGCGTATCTGCATCCAGAGAGCCAAGGATCTGTTCGGTGCAGAGTTCGCCAATGTGCAGCCCCATTCCGGCGCACAGGCCAATCTGGCTGTCTATGCAGCACTCCTGCAGCCCGGTGATACCCTGGTTGGTATGAACCTGGCCTGCGGCGGTCATCTGACCCACGGTGCTCCCGTCAATATGTCCGGTAAGTACTATAACTCCATCGGCTACGGCGTCAATCCCACCACCGGCCTACTGGATTATGACTATGTGGAAGATATGGTCAAGAAGAATCAGCCCAAGATGCTGGTTGCCGGTGCATCTTCCTATCCCCGTGCCATCGACTTCAAGGTCATGGGTGAGATCGCTCACCGCTATGGTGCTCTGTTCATGGTGGATATGGCTCACATTGCCGGTCTGGTTGCAGGCGGCGTTCATATGGGCCCCATGCCCTATGCCGATGTGGTCACCACCACCACTCACAAGTCTCTGAGAGGTCCTCGCGGCGGTCTGATTTTGA
This sequence comes from Candidatus Avilachnospira sp., assembly GCA_045579045.1. Classification (GTDB taxonomy): domain Bacteria; phylum Bacillota; class Clostridia; order Oscillospirales; family Oscillospiraceae; genus Avoscillospira. The sequence goes on along the minus strand of JAZNLL010000027.1, from coordinate 49,771 downwards.
CCAATAACGAAGAATATGCCAAGAAGCTCAACTCCGGCGTGTTCCCCGGCACCCAGGGCGGTCCTCTGATGCATGTCATCGCCTCCAAGGCTGTCTGCCTCAAGGAAGCCAACACTCCCGAGTTCAAGCAGTATGCCAAGAATATCGTGGATAACGCTGCTGCTCTGGCTGAGAGCCTTATGGCCAACGGCATGGATCTGGTCACCGGCGGTACCGACAACCATCTGATGGTTGCCGACCTGCGCAGCTTGGGCATCACCGGCAAGGAGCTGGAGACCCGTCTGGACGAGGTTCATATCACTGTCAATAAGAACGCCATCCCCAACGACCCCCAGAAGCCTGCCTACACCAGTGGCGTCCGTATCGGCACTCCCGCCGTCACCACCCGCGGCATGAACACCGAGGACATGAAGAAGATCGGCGAACTGATCTGCAAGGCCGCCAAGGACTTCCAGCATGATGAAGAAGAAATCAAGCGTGAGGTCATTGCCCTGACCGACAAGTATCCTCTGTACGAATAAGAGAAGCAAAAAATCCTCCGGCTGAGCCGGAGGATTTTTTTGTCAATTTGTCTTTCTCGGTACATATTCTCCCACAGGTTCAGTGAGAATCTCACCCTTGTCCACGGCAAGCTGACCTCTGAGATACACCTGTTCGATGACACCGGAGGTCTGCCAGCCTTCATAGGGACAATAGTCTGCTTTGGAGCCGTGTCCTTCAGCCGTCAGTACCCCCGTGGCATCGGGATCGAGAATGACCAAGTCTGCATCGCTGCCGGGGGCAATGACACCCTTTTTGGGATAGACACCGTAGAGCTTTGCGGCATTCTCCGAAAGAAGGCTGCACATCTGAGAAGCAGTAATTTTACCCTTGGCAACGCCCTCCGACCACAGGAGGATACCTCTGGTCTCCACACCGGGCAAGCCGCCGGGGATCTTGGTGAAGTCGTCCTTGCCTGCATCCTTCTGGGCAAGGGTGAAGCTGCAATGGTCCGTGGCAATGGTTTGCACTGTTCCATCGGTCAAGGCCTGCCAGATGGCATTCTGATCGGCTTTGGTACGCAGAGGGGGCGCGCAGATATTCTTGGCGGCTTCTCTGTAATTTTCCTGCTTGTAGCAGCTTTCATCCAGAAGCAGGTAGTGGGGGCAGCTTTCCACATAGACCTTCTGCCCTCTGGCACGGGCGATCCGTACTTCCTCCAGGGCCTCTTTGGTGGAAAGGTGGACGATGATGACAGGTACATCCGCTACCTGTGCCATCCGCAAAAGGCTTGCCACGGCCTCTGCCTCCAAGGCATTGGGACGGGTGGCAGGATGACTGACAGGGGAGAGGCGGCCTGCTTCCTTTGCCTGTGCGATAAGGGCATCGATGACACCGGAGTTTTCACAGTGGACGCCGGCAATGCAGCCGTGCTTTCCCAGCTCCTGCAAAGCGCAGAACATATCCCTGTCGCCGATCATCATGGCAGGGTAGGTCATGTACATCTTGAAAGAGGGAATACCGGCTTTGACCATATCAGGAATTTCTGCTTTGATGGTCTCGTTCCAGTCATCGATGGTCATGTGGAAGCCGTAGTCGCAGGAGGACTTTCCGTCAGCCTTTTTGTGCCACAGCTCCAACCCATACTGCAAAGTCTCCCCCTTGTTGGGGCAGGCAAAATCGATGATCAGCGTTGTACCGCCGCGGATGGCGGCTCTGGTACCGGAGGCGAAATCATCGGCGGTAGTGGTGTTGGAAACATCCAGATCGAAGTGGGTGTGACCGTCAATAAAGCCGGGGAACAGGAGCTTTCCCGTGATGTCAATGACCTTTGCATCATCACAGGAGAGGTTCTCTCCCACCGCTGCAATGGTCTCATTTTCCACTAAAACATCCAGTTTGGCGGTGCCGCTGCCAGAGACGACTGTGCCGCCGCGGAACAATGTCTTCATAAAATCCCTCCTTTTTTTACCATTGTATCATAGAAAGATTGAGATTGGCAGAGATTTATTGTATAATAAATCCACTCTAAAATTGTGCGAGGTTACTATGAGACTGGAAGATTTGAATTATAACGACAGCTTTACCGGCTTTTATATTCTGAAAAATGTATCCAATAAGCTGACCAACTCCGGCAAGCCCTATCTGGCAGCGGCTCTGGCAGATGCCTCCATGACCGTGGAGTGTAAGGTCTGGGACTATCTCGGCCCTCTCGGTCCTGCCGATGACGGCAAGGTGGTCAAGGTGCAGGGTGTGTTCCAGGAGTTCAAGGGCATGCCTCAGATCAAGGTGGAGCGTATCCGCCTTGCAACGGAACAGGACGACTATGATCTGGCTGATTTGGTACCCGTTGCCCCTCTGGATCGGGAACAGGCTTATGAGGATATCGAAAGCTTGGTCATGTCCATGGCCGATGAAGACTATAAAAGGGTCTGTATGGAGTTCCTGCGCCGCCACGGACAGGGCTTCTGCAAGCTGCCTGCGGCGAAGAGTGTCCATCATGGCTTCGTGGGCGGTCTGCTGATGCACACCCATGACATGATGGTGCTGGCAGATTTTCTCTCTGCTCACTATGTGTCCGTCATCAACCGGGATCTGCTGCTGGCAGGCACCTTGCTCCATGACTTCTCCAAAATGGAGGAATTCGTCACCTCTCAGTTGGGTATTGTTACCGAGTATTCCGCCAGGGGCCAGCTGATCGGTCATCTGGTCATGGGCGCACAGGAGGCAGCTGAGGTCTGTACCCTGCTGGATGTTCCCGAAGAGAAGTCCATGCTCCTGCAGCATATGATCCTCTCCCATCACGGTCAGCCGGAATTCGGTGCCGCGGTGGTTCCTCAGTGCGCCGAGGCAGAATTGCTCTGCTACATCGATAATATCGATGCAAAAATGGAGATCTACCGGGAAAATCTGGATAAGACCCCTGTGGGCGGCTTCTCTCAGCGAATCTTCGCTCTGGAAAAACGCATCTATCATCACGGTTAATTGCTCAGCAACTGCCGGTTGCGCCACAGTTGGTGGACGCAACCGGTGCTTTTTGGTAGGATACCATCGAAAGGAGCTGACATATAAATGTTTTTCGCTACATTAAGTGGGATATTTGCACTTCTGTTTCTTGTGGCAGTCTGGGGTACGATCATCTATCTCATTGTCCTTTTGATACGGGCATTGAGAAAGTATCTGAGTTCCGGTAAAGTTGATGAACAGACCCACATGGTACGAAAAAGTCTGGGTGAAGTGATACGGGAAAACCGTACACGCTGCAATATGACCCAAGAATTTGTGGCAGAGCAGCTGGGTGTATCCCGACAGGCTGTCTCCAAATGGGAAAACGGAACCTCCGAGCCGACCACATCCAATTTGCTGGCTTTGGCCAATCTGTTCGATGTTCCGGCAGAAGAACTGCTGCGGAGCATTGAACAGCCTTAAGATGTACAATCCGCAAAAAAACACCGCAGAACTTGTGTTCTGCGGTGTTTTCTCTCATGCTCATTCGACAACTGCCCAGAGGAACGACGAGTGCCGGGAGGGGGTGTGGGGGAGAGTGGCTATTTTGTGACGGGAAGCAGAACGACTATATAGGCAGAAGCAAACACAAAATCCGGACAACGCTCTCCCCCACAGTCCTTTTCATCCAATGCTTTTGGGACTTGCCAAAAGCATTGGCCGCCGGAGGCTGACAAGCTATCGTTGATAATTTAACTACCAACAGAAAAAGACCGCAGGACACTGTCCTACGGCCTTTGCATTATCAAATTAGTGATGGAACAGTCTCATGCCGGTGAAGGCCATGGTGATGCCCCGGTTGTTGCACTCCTCGATGACCAGATCATCGCGGATGGAGCCGCCGGGTTCAGCAATGTACTTGACGCCGGAAGCAGCCGCACGCTTGATGTTGTCAGAGAAGGGGAAGAAGGCATCGGAGCCCAGAGCCACATTCTGACGGGAGGCCAGCCATTCCTTCTTGTCCTCGTCGGTCAGACGCTCAGGCTGCTTGGTAAAATAGTTCTGCCAGATACCGTCGGCGCAGACATCCTCTTCGTTGCCGTTGATGTAGCCGTCGATGACATTGTCCCGGTTGGGACGACCCAGATCATCCCGGAAGGGCAGTGCCAGGGTCTTGGGATGCTGACGGAGGAACCAGGTATCGGCCTTGGAGCCTGCCAGTCTGGTGCAGTGGATACGGCTCTGCTGACCGGCACCGACACCGATGGCCTGACCGTCCACTGCATAGCACACGGAGTTGGACTGGGTGTACTTCAAGGTAATGAGGGCAACGATCAGATCGATCTTGGCGCTTTCAGGCAGTTCTTTGTTATCAGTGACAATGTTCTGCAGCAGTTCCTCGCCGATCTTAAAGTTGTTGCGGCCCTGCTGGAAGGTGATGCCGTAGACCTGCTTGTTTTCGGCTTCGGCGGGAACATAGTTGGGATCAATGGCCACCACATTGTAGCTGCCCTTGCGCTTGGTCTTGAGAATCTCCAGAGCTTCGTCGGTGTAACCGGGGGCGATAACGCCGTCGGAAACTTCACGGGCAATGAGGGATGCAGTCAGCGCATCGCAGGTGTCGGACAGAGCCACCCAGTCGCCAAAGGAGCACATACGGTCGGTACCACGGGCACGGGCATAAGCGCAGGCCAGAGGATTGCTGTCCAGATCGGGGATGTCGTCCACAAAGCAGGCCTTCTTCAGATCGGCGTCCAGAGGCTTGCCCACAGCGGCGGAGGTGGGGGAGACATGCTTGAAAGAGGTGGCGGCCACCATGCCGGTGGCTTCTTTCAGCTCCTTGACCAGCTGCCAGGAGTTCAGTGCATCCATAAAGTTGATGTAGCCGGGACGGCCGTTGAGGATGGTGAAGGGCAGCTCGCTGCCGTCGTGCATATAGAGTTTTGCAGACTTCTGATTGGGGTTGCAGCCATACTTCAGTTCAAATTCTTTCATGTTCTTACCTCCTTACAGCAAGTGCTTGTTCAGCATACGGCTCTCACATTCGCCGGTGACGGGATCCATGTAACGGACATAGAGAGAAATCTTGTTGCTTTCATTGAGGTTTTCCCAGATCTCCTTGGTAAAGGCGTCGATATCGCTGGGAACAGCCATGCGGCGAGGCTCACCCTGGAAGGTGGGAATGGGGTTGCCGTTTTCCTCGTAGGTGTGGATCAGATGACCCAGACCGGCCTTGGCGGTGTAGGTGTAGTAGTAGCGGCTGCAGGCTTCGCCTTCGGCATCACGGCTCTTGAGGATACTCAGCTCATAGCCAAAATCTTCAGCACCCAGATGGAGAATACCGCTGATTCTGGGGGTCCAGTTGGGGTCGTCAGGCTCAAAGCAGCGGGTCTGCAGAGCGGTGTAGAAGTTACCGCCGTCTGCCAGATGGTCACGGACCGTGTCAGTCTGATCGCCGTTGGTGACGATGACTTCCTTGCCAACCACGCGGACAGGAGCATAGATAATGAGAGAGGGGTCTTCGACCTTGCTGGCATCGAAGGGGTGGATGATCACATCTTTGCCTTCTCCCGTAAAGATACGGTTGCGGCTGTTTTCACTGCGTCCCATGATAAAGTAGGCAAACACTGCCTTGCCTTCGGGGCTTTTGCCCAGCAGGACGCCACGGCCGGGGTACTCGTTGCCGCTGAGATATTCTGCGGCGTTGCGGATGCTGTAAATGTCCATGATCCTTCACCTCATAAAAATAATAAAAATAAGGGCAGTTCTGACGGAAATCTCCTCAGAACAGCCCAGACGGTCGGCAAATATCAACTTCTGCTCCCCTGTGGTGCTCCACATTTCCGTCAGTTACAGAAGTCCTTGCACTTATCTTAACTGAAAAGTGCATTTCTGTCAATAAAGCAACTCTAAAAATCTTGGGGAAAATTACAAAATTCTGCACAAATTATCTGTGCAACATAACGAAACTTTGGGCAGTATTTTTATGCATAAAATAGTATACTGTGTGAGGTTAAAAATATAGGAATGGGTGAATATTATGTCAACCTTGCTGTCTGTGTCCATTGCCATGCTGGCAGGTCTTTTGATGACCCGTGTGTTCAAGAAATGGAACTTGCCTGCCGTCACGGCTTATCTGGTAGCCGGTGTCCTCATCGGCCCTTACTGTCTGGGTGCTGTTGGTATCGAAGGTCTGGGTTTCTCCAGTGCCGAAGCCGTCAGCCGCCTGTCTTTGGTGTCTGAGGTGGCTCTGGCCTTTATCGCATTTTCCATCGGCAACGAGTTCCGTCTGGAAGATCTGAAAAAGACCGGTCGTCAGGCTGCAGTCATCGGTGTGTTCCAGGCATTTCTGGCAGCACTGGTGGTGGATGCGGTTCTTATCGGTTTGCATTTCCTCATGCCGGATAAGATCACCATGGCGCAGGCTTTGACTCTGGGTGCTATCGCTACGGCCACAGCTCCTGCCGCCACCTTGATGGTCGTCCGTGAGTATAAGGCCAAAGGTCCTCTGACGGATCTGCTGCTGCCCATCGTTGCCTTGGATGACGCTGTGGGTCTGGTGGTCTTTGCTGTGTCCTTCGGTATCGCCAAGTCTCTGGTCAGCGGCACTGTGGATCTGATCTCTATTCTGGTCAATCCCATTGTGGAGATTGCGGTGTCCTTGACCCTGGGTGCTTTCCTGGGCTGGGTGCTGACCCAGCTGGAAAAGCTCTTCAACTCCAACACCAACCGTCTGAACATGACGATTGCCTTCGTATTTCTGACGGCAGCTTTGTCCATGCTGGAGTTCCATATCGGCCCTGTCCATGTGGGCTTCTCCTCTTTGCTGGTTTGTATGATGCTGGGTACAGCCTTCTGTAACCTCTGCCCCCTGTCCCACGATCTGATGGAAAAGTCCGATAAGTGGACTTCTCCCTTGTTTGCCCTGTTCTTCGTGGTCAGCGGTGCAGAACTGGAGCTGAGCGTGTTTACGGATATTGCCATTGTGGGCATTGGTCTGGTTTACATTATCTTCCGTTCTCTGGGCAAGTATTTCGGTGCCGGCTGGAGTGCCAAGTGGACCAAGTGCAGCCCCGAGATCTGCAAGTATCTGGGCATCACCCTGCTGCCCCAGGCCGGTGTGGCATTGGGTATGTGCCTGACCGCCAAGCAGCTGGGCGCAGAAGGTGACCTCATTCGGAACATCATTTTGTTCTCCGTGCTGGTCTATGAGATCTTTGGACCCATGTGCACCAAGTGGGCTCTGACCAAGGCCGGCGATATCAAGCCCAAGGAAGCCCATGTGGTGAACCGCCGCCAGATCAAGCTGGAAGAGGCCAAAAACCGGGAAAAATAAGAAAATTTTTGAAAAATTTTGCAAAAAAGAGAGCCGAAAAGGCTCTCTTTTTTATGATTCTTGGGTCAATTTCATGGTCTGCCGGAACATTTTTTCGATTTTCCAGCGAAGAAAACCCTGTTCCGAACTGCCCAAAACAGCAGAAATGACCGTTTTTGCCGCTCCGGAGAAAACCGCATTACTCACCATCCCGGCGAGAAAATCGGCACCGGGCGTTTCCTCCTGCCGCAGGAAAACACCTTGCCCACTGTGAATGATTTTCAGAATTCGGGTGCAGGGTGTTTCCGGAAAATCGATCTGAATTCGCAGCACCGGGTTTTCGTTTTCATCGTGGGTAAACCGCGCCTGCACCGATGCTTCAAAGCTGTTTCCGTGGTAGTGGACTGTCTGGCGAATGGGGCTTCTGATCCCGCAGCGAAGGTGATGAACCTGATCGGATTCCTCATAAATCAGTTCCGGGGCGGTTCGTGTGCCCTCCAGAGAAATTGCCTGTAAACCCTTGGAAAAACAGCCTTCCACCGTCTGCAAAATCAAGGGAAGCAGACCGGCAGAAGCAGCCTGAGAGTCTGCAACCGAAAACCGAATATTGGAAAACTTTTTCCATTCTTTTACAGTCGGTACGGGATTGGACTTGGCCTTCAGAGAGCGGACAGTTTGCCGCAGATGGATTTCTCCAAAGAAATTGACGGGCAGGCGGTCGGGGAAACTGCCGCCGAAATATTCCTGTGCCAGCCGATAGTAGGCGCTGGTCTGGAAGGCTTCATCGTTGCCTGCGTGGGAGACAAGAATGATGCCGCTGTCACGGAACCCCAGTACATTCTGCCCCAGCATGCCGTTGAACAGGAAGGTGTTTTTCTCCCGGCCTACCCAAATTTGCCAGCCGTAATTGAAATCGCCGTAGGAGTCCGGTACTTGCACGTGGGCCTGCGTGGCTTTGGCAATAAATTCGGCGGAGATCAGCTGCTTGCCGCGCCACAGACCGCCGTCCATGACCAGCTGTCCCAGCTTTCCGAGGTCCTCCGGTCTGAGATACAGTCCCCAGCCGCCTTTTTCGATGCCCTCCGGGCTGGCTTCCCAATAGAAATCCGCGATGCCCATGGGCGCAAACAGCCGCTTGGTGAGAAAATCGGTGAGGCTCATGCCTGTGAGCCTTGTGACCAAGACTGCCAGCAAATAGGTGTTGAGACTGTTGTATTGGAATTTTCGGGAGGTTTCCAGACCGGGAGAGGTGAAGAAACCCTTGGTCCAATTCGGTTCTGTCATGGAGGCAGCCTCGTTGAACAGGTTGCCCGTCTGCATGGTCAGCAGATGGTGAACGGTCAGGTCCTTCATAAGCCTGCGGCTGACAGGTCCGCAGTCATGGGGGAACAGCTCTGTCAGCTTGTCCTCCGGGGACAAAAGACCGTCATCCATCAGAAGTCCCACTGCCAGCGCGGTGACGCTTTTACAGGCGGAGAAGGTCATTCGGGGAAGTTCCGTGTCTCTTGCACCGAAGGCGGCTTTACAGAGGAGCTTGCCATTCCGCAGGATCAGCAGACTGTGCATCCGAAGGGTCGGCTCTGTCTCCAAGGCCCGGAGAAAACTGGCAATATGGCGGGAAGAAATGCCCTGCCGTTCCGGAGAAACGCAGGGCAAGGGCTGGGTACTGCGGCCTGCTTCAATGGCAGGTTTTTGCACACCCATTTCAAAATATGTTTCTGTAGGATGCTCTGTGTCCATCAAACGGGAGAGCATCTGTAAGGTACGATTGGCAGAAGATAAACTCATGGTTTCTCCTTAATCAGTGCTTCTTTTTGCAGTTTGCTGAGTTTTTTGATGGCAATTTCCCGGCGCAGTGCTTCGGATTTTTCCTCATAACACTCCCGATATACCAGCTTCACAGGCAGGCGGCTTCGGGTGTATTTGGCACCTTTGCCGGCGTTGTGTACGGCCTCCCGCCGCTCCGGGTCGTCGGTATAGCCGGTGTAGAGGCTGCCGTCTTTGCAGCGGAGCATATAGACATACCAGTTCATAGAAACTCCCGGAATTCTTCCGTGAAGCAGCTTTCCGCTGTTTCACGGACTTTTTTGCAATAGCGTTCATAAGCCTCCAGGAGGTTTTCAGCTTCCGGGGTCAATGTAGCGCCGCCGCCGTGCTTACCGCCGGTGGTATAGACCAGCAGAGGAAAGCCCAGTTCCTGCTCACTGCGGCGCATGACCGTCCAAGCTTTGGAATAGGCCATACCCATGGTCATAGCTGCGCCTCGGAGGGAATGGCTTGCCTGTACCTGACGCAGCAGCTGCGCTACACCGGGTCCGAAACACTTTTCATTGCGATGGATACGGATACTGAGAACGGGTCGCAGGGCTTCCATGGCAGACTCCTTTCAGGGCTTGTAGATCACCCAGTCCAGCGCAGGTTCCAGTTCCTGTGCGGCACCGCGGGTGGTATAGACGGTATAGCTTTTGAAGAGGATGGGACAGAGATAGCCTTGATCCATGACCCGCTTGTGCAGGTCATAGGCATTGCCGGAGTTTTCCAACAGTCCGGCGCACAGGTCGATGGCGGAACCGCTTTCCATGCCGCCGTAGGCCACAGAGCCGCCATTGCGGAAGAAGGGTCCCAGATCGAAATTGGCGGAGAGACGGATTTCGCCGAAGTACAGATCGTAATTGTTGTATTTCAGCGCGCTGGCAAAGGCATCGTGATCCAGAACCTTCACGGTGATATCAAAGCCCAGCCGATTCAGATCACTTGCAATTCGCTCGGCAGTCATGCGCCGCTGGGTATTGCCGGCGGTGACAATCATGGTGCCTTCCAAAGGCACGGCATAGCCTTTGTGGTAGACATCCAGAATACCGTCGCCGGTATAGTCCTTGATCTGGGCATCATCCAGCATTTCCTGAAAATCATCCAGATCGTAATCATAGGTAGCTGCCAGACCTTTGTCATAGCAGGCGGACAGGGGAGAAGCCGGCAGAGAGGCCGCTTCGGCAGAACCGCCCATGAACTCGGAGATGATGGTCTCCCGATCGATGGCATAGGTCAGACAGGAACGGACGGCAGCGTGGGAAAAGGCTTTCTTGTTGCTGTTGAAGCCGATATACTGCATGACGGTGGTGGGAGAGTACCAGCTTTCCGAATCGTTATGGAAGCTGGCATAGGCGGCAGAATTGGGGTCAGACCAGACCAGATTGATCTTGCCGTATTCAAACTGGTCACGAAGATTGGCAGAGGTGGTGCAGGGGGTCAGTTCCACAGAGTTGCAGGGAATGGGGAATTCCTCCTGCCACCAGTTTTCATAGGGCTGCAGCTGATAGCTATCGTCATAGACGAAGGGGCCGGTACCCAAAGGTACGGCATCTGCACCGGTTCCAAACTGTACCACAGGGAAATCCAGCAGCAGGGAAACGGCTTCGTAGGATGTGTCGGTTTTGACGATAATGGTGCGGTCGTTATCGGCAACGAATTCATCGATGTGATAGAAACGGTTGCCGTAGTAGTCGCTGTTTTTTGCAGTCTCATAGGAATAGACCACATCCTGCGCCGTCAGAGGTTTGCCGTTGTGAAAGGTCACACCCTTCCGCAGGATGATGGTGGTCGTCCGTCCGTCCTCGGAAACGGCGGTTTCTTCCGCCAGCACAGGGACGGCTTTGAACTGGGCATTGACCATGTACAAAGACTCATAGAGCAGACAGGTGATGGCCCGGTTGCACAGGCTGACGGTGGTGAAAGGGTTGAGCCCGTAGCTTTCCTGATAGCCCAGGCGCAGAACGTCCAATGTTTCTACATCCTGCAAAACCGCATCGGCAGCCATTTCCGGCATGGGCTCCGCTTCTTCCTCGGGAGCGGGTTCTTCCGTTTGGGTCTCTTCACCGGTGAGGAAGGAGGTGATATCAAAGCTGGAAATATCGGAACAGCCGCACAGCAGGCACAGAGCCAGCAGCAGGGCCAAAAGGCAGAGCAGTCGCTGTTTCAATATTTTCACCTCATTTCAGCATAATGATACCCGCAAGAGAACCTCTGCGGTCACCCACAGCACGATGGGACCAGTAGCGATCCGGCTGGCAGCGGGTGCATTGGGGGGCGATATCCAGTTCGCCCACTCCGGCCCGCTGGAGCCAGAGGGTATTCATGAACTTGTTGTCCACGTAGTATTTCTCACCCTTTTGGGTGATGCCGGTAATGGCTTTGGGGCCGAGGGCATCCAGCATGGCCTGCGGCACATCTGCATCGGTTTCAAAGCAGCATTTGCCGATACAGGGACCGATGGCGGCACGGATATCTTCCCGGTTGCAGCCGAATTCCCGCACCATGGCATCCACGGCTTTGGCGGCAATGCCAAGGGCGGTACCGCGCCAACCGGCATGAACGGCACCGATGGACTTACGGACGGGATCAAAGAACAAAATCGGTGTGCAGTCGGCAGAGAAGGTCACCAGAGCCACACCGGGTCTGTCGGTAATCTGTCCGTCACAGGGACCGGGAACGTCTCGGTAAAGACCTTCGCCGCAATGTTCTTCCGTCACCACGCGGACGATATCTGTGTGGCGCTGCATGGTAAAAACCGTCTGATCCGGGGAAAAGCCAACGGCATTACCCAGAATTTCATAGTTTTTTACCACATTTTCAAATTTGTCACCACGATGGACACCCAAATTGAGAGAGCTTAAATCTCCTTCGCTGACACCGCCCATACGGGTGGAGAAGCAATGGATGCTGCCTTCTAAGGCATCGGCAGTATGATATTCCAGAGAGCCGATTTTGATATCGTGAAACATAATGCCTCCGAAATCAGCTGTTCAAATCCTTGTCCAAACAGCAGTTTTTATACTTCTTGCCGCTGCCGCAGGGGCAGGGGTCGTTGCGGCCTACCTTGGTCTTCTTGACCACGGGCTGCTTTTTGACTGTCTGATCGCCGGTGCCGGCAGAGGTCACCTGTGCCACCTTTTCCCGCTTCAGTTCAGTCTGGGGCTTCACCTGTGCCAGGAAGATCCGGCGGACGATCTCTTCCCGGATGGCATCGATCATGGATTCGAACATCTCAAAGCCTTCCCGTTTATATTCGATGACGGGGTCCATCTGACCGTAGGAGCGCAGGACGATGCCCTGACGCAGATCGCTCATGGCATCCAAATGGTCCATCCAGTATTCATCCACCACTCGCAGGGTCACGATCCGTTCGATCTCACGCATGATGGGGGTAGTGAGAGCAGCTTCCTTAGCCTCGTAGGCCTTGTGCATCCGCTCCAGAAGGGCGGCGGTCATGTCCTCTGCGGACATGGATGCCAGTTCTTCATCGGAAAGCACCCAGCTGCCCTTGGGGAAGCACATATTCTCAAAGGAAGCGCAAAGGGTCTTGAAGGTATCCCGGTCGATGTGTGCCTGTTCACCGAAGGCGGCAGAAACATGGCTTTGCGCCACAGAGGATATCATGCTGTTGATGGTCTTCTGCAGATCTTCGCCGTCCAGAACCTGACCACGCTGGGTGTAGATGACCTGACGCTGGGTGTTCATGACATTATCGTATTCCAGAACGCTCTTTCTGGACTGGAAGTGACGGCTTTCCACAGTTCTCTGGGCATTTTCAATGGCGCCGGAGAGAATCTTGGCATCGATGGGGGTATCATCGTCCAGACCGAGGGTTTCCATCATGTTTCGGATGCGCTCGGAACCGAACAGACGCATGATATCATCTTCCATGGACAGGTAGAACCGGGTCTCACCGGGATCGCCCTGACGGCCGGAACGGCCACGGAGCTGGTTGTCGATACGGCGGGACTCATGACGCTCGGTGCCGACGATAAACAGACCGCCTGCTGCTCGGACGGCTTCAGCCTCCTTGCTGATGACTTCCTTGTGCTTTTTGTAAGCCTCGGCATAGGCGGCACGGGCTTCCAGAATGGCAGAATCCTTGGTTTCGGCATAGGAGGTGCATTCCACGATCAGCTCCTCCGCCATGCCTGCTTTTCGCAGATCGTTGAGAGCGAGGAATTCCGGGTTGCCGCCCAGCATAATATCAGTACCACGGCCTGCCATGTTGGTGGCGATGGTCACGGCACCCAGCTTACCTGCCTGGGCAACGATCTCTGCTTCCTTTTCGTGGTGCTTGGCGTTCAGAACATTGTGAGGCACGCCTTCTTTTTTCAGAAGTTTGCTCAGCAGTTCGGATTTTTCAATGGAAATAGTACCAACCAGCACCGGCTGACCCTTGGCATGACATTCCTTGATCTGACGGATGACGGCACGGTATTTGCCCACTTCATTCTTATAGACCACATCGGGATCGTCCAGACGGGCGATGGGCTTATTGGTGGGAATCTCAATGACATCCAGCTCGTAGATGCCCTGGAATTCCGCTTCTTCCGTCAGAGCCGTGCCGGTCATACCGGAGAGCTTGGCATAGAGGCGGAAGAAGTTCTGGAAGGTGATGGTGGCAAGGGTCTTGGATTCGTTGGCAACGGTCAGACCTTCCTTGGCTTCGATGGCCTGATGGAGGCCTTCATTGTAGCGGCGGCCGTACATCAGTCGTCCGGTGAACTCATCCACGATGATGACCTGATCGTCCTTGACCACATAGTCGATATCCTTCTTCATGAGGCCACGGGCTTTCATGGCCTGATTCAGATGGTGAGAGAGTGTGGCATTTTCGGGGTCGGACAGGTTCTCCACGGCAAAGTGTTCTTCTGCCTTGGCGATACCCTTCTGGGTCAGAGAGACGGTGCGGGATTTTTCGTCCACGATATAGTCACAGTCGTACTGGTCCTGCAGTTCCTTTTCATCGGTGGTGGCAAAGACCTGCTTTTTCAGACGGGAGACAAAGAAGTCTGCCATCTCATAGAGCTTGGTGGAGGCTTCGCCTCTGCCGGAAATAATCAGAGGGGTACGGGCTTCGTCGATGAGGATGGAGTCCACTTCGTCCACGATGACAAAGTTATGACCGCGCTGAACCATCTCCTGCTTGTAGATGGCCATGTTATCACGGAGGTAGTCAAAGCCCAGTTCATTATTGGTGCAGTAGGTGATATCGGCGTTGTAGGAAACTCTGCGCTGGTCAGGGGACATGCCGTTGATAATGAGGCCAACGGTCAGACCCATATAGCGGTAGACCTTGCCCATCCATTCGGAGTCACGCTTGGCCAGATAGTCATTGACGGTGACGATATGCACACCCTTGCCGCTGAGAGCATTGAGGTAGGCAGGCAGAATCGCCACGAGGGTCTTGCCTTCACCGGTCTTCATTTCGGCGATACGTCCCTGATGGAGGACGATACCGCCAATGAGCTGCACCCGATAAGGACGCATGCCCAGCACTCGGGCTGCTGCTTCCCGGACGGCTGCAAAGGCATCCACCAGAATATCATCCAGCGTTTCACCCTGTGCCAGACGGGCCTTCAGTTCCGGTGTCTTGGCCTTCAGTTCTTCATCAGACAGAGCCTTATACTGCTCTTCCAGAGCCAGAATGGCATCGACCTGTTTTTCAAACTTCTTGATTTCCCGTTCGGAGCGGGTGCCGAACATTTTCTCAAACAATCCCATATTTAAATTCCTTTCAGGGGAAAATAATTTCTTTCCGATTATTCTATCACAAATAAAGGCACAAAAAAAGGATAATTTGTGAACAATTCCCGCGGTCTTTACAATCTGCGGAAATTATGTTAACATAAAACCATCTCTTCGAGAAAAGGAGTGACATTTATGCGTAAACAATGGCTCAGACGGACGGCAGCTGCTGCGCTGGCAGTCTGCCTTCTGACACAGGGTGCAGCGGCGCAGGTGCTTCACAAAAGTGACTTGCAGCTGACCCGTGACCTTGTTTTGAGTGCTACATATTCTCAGCAGCAGGAGGCTTCTGTCCGGGAGAAGATTTTGTCCTATACACCCGGGGGAGAAGTGCAGCCTGTTGTGGTCTACGGCGACACCCTTTACGGACGCAGTACCATGGAGTATATCCGGGAATATCTGGATGAGCAGAACCTTTCCGCTGCCGCTGCCGTCAATGCGGCTTTCTTCGACATGTCCACGGGCATCCCTTACGGCATGGTGGTTACGGATGGTATTCTTCGCAGCAGCGGTGACGGACATACGGTCTGTATCGATGAATACAGCAGGCTGGAAATCACCCGGCCCATGCTGAAGGTGAGCATGCTGTGGAATGATCAGACCATTGATCTCAACTACAACAAGGCCCTCAGCAAGCAGAACGGCTACTGCCTGTATTCCAAGGATTACGATGTTCGCACCAAAAACGGAATTTCTGCCTACAATGTGATTTTGGAGGCAGAGCGGGAGCAGCTGACGGTTTCCGATCAGGTGCGGGCGGTGGTCAAACAGATCATTCCCGAAACGGCTTCCTGCTCCATTCCGCAGGGCTGCTTTGTTCTGTCTTTGGCAACGGATACCAATTATGCCACGGCGATGGAACAGATGAAACAGCTCGCTGTTGGCGATAAGGTGATTATTTCCACAACCGTCAATCGGGGCTGCGAGAATGTCCGATATGCAGTCGGCGGCGGTGACCTGTTGGTGGAAAACGGCAAGGCTTTGACGGAATTTACGCTGGAAAGTGCCAAGCGGCCTGCCGCCAGAACGGCCATCGGTGTCAAGGCCAACGGTGAGGTAGTCTGCTATACGGCAGATAAGAGCAGCGGCTCGGAAGGTCTGACGCTGGCGGAACTGGCTCAGCGGATGGTAGAACTGGGCTGTGTGAAAGCTCTTAATCTGGATGGAGGCGGCTCTACCACGGCAGGTGTGACCCTACCCGGTGATACGGCATTTTCGATTATCAACGACCCTGCTGACGGAGCACAGCGCCCCTGTGCCAACTTCCTGTTCTTTGTACGGCAGGAGGCTATGGCAGGTGCGGCAGCCAGACTGCACCTGTATCCCTATGATGCTGCGGTTTTGCCCGGCGGACAGGTGGAGCTTTCCGTGAAGGCCACCGATGCCGATTATCGCGCCGCACAGGTGCCCGCCGGTGTAGTTTATTCTGCTTCCAACGGTACTGTGGATGGGATGACCTTTACGGCTTCTGCACCGGGCACAGCCCGTGTGACGGCACAAGCCGGCGGCATTACCGGTTTTACGGAGATCAATGTGGTGCAGACACCTTCTTCCATGACGGTTCTGGATTCTGCCACCGGCAGAGAAGTGAAGGAAATTTTGATGGAGACCGGCGGTACGCTGGATCTGACGGTGGAGGCGGAATATCTTGGCATGGACCTGGCGGCCAGAGATGCTTCCTTTAACTGGCATGTGGATGAGAGCCTCGGAACGGTAGATGCCGAAGGTGTGTTTGCGGCTGCTTCCGAGGGAAAGGGAACGCTGAGCGTTTCCTGCGGTCAGCTGACCAAGACCGTTGCTGTGGAAGTGCGGGAAAATCCCTTTGCCGATACCCGGAACCATTGGGCCAGAAGTCCCATTGCACAACTGTACTTCAAGGGTGTGGTACAGGGCTCCGGCGGTACGGACGGCATTGTTTATTATCGCCCCGATGACTCCATGACCAGACAGGAATTTGTGGTTTCTATGGTTCGCGCCTCCGGTGTGAAGGTGGAGAAATACGCAGAGGAAGAGCTGCCCTTTGACGATGCCGATGCCATTGCCTCCTGGGCGGTGGATGCGGTCAAGGCGGCTTACGGCCTCGGCTGGTTTACCGGAAGCGGTAAGGGCGACAGCCTCTATGCCCAGCCTACGGCTACCATTACCAGAGAAGCTGCCATGACCATGCTGGCAAGAAGCATCTCTGTTTCTTCCGAATCCGATGCCCTTGACCAGTTTGCCGATGCGGGCAAGGTGTCCGCTTGGGCGAAGGCCGGTATGACGGCCATGGTGGAAAAGGGAATTATCAACGGCATGGACGGCAAACTGCAGCCTCAGGGCAATGTGACCCGGGCGCAGGTTGCAAAAATGCTTTATATGATGCAATAAGCAGTTGGAGGACAGCATTTGACACGGTGCTGTCCTCCATGTTATCATAGGGGCTATAAAAGGAGCGGATCAATATGGATCTTTGTAATATCAATGACATTAAGGATTTGCTGGGGCGCCATGGATTTCATTTTTCCAAGGCAAAGGGTCAGAACTTTCTGACACAGAGCTGGGTGCCTCAGAATATTGCCATGGAAGTCGGTGTGGATGAAAGCTGCGGTGTGCTGGAGATCGGTCCCGGTATGGGCCCTCTGACCCAACAGCTTTGCCTGCGGGCAGGTAAGGTGGTGGCGGTGGAAGTGGATCAGAAGCTGAGGCCGGTGCTGGCCGAGACCATGGCACCCTATGACAATCTGGAAATCATTTTCGGTGATATTCTGAAGCAGGATATTGCCGCGCTGGTGAAGGAAAAATTCGGCGGGCTGCGGATCAAAGCCTGTGCAAATCTGCCCTACTATATCACTTCCGACATTCTGGCGGCGCTTCTGGAAGCCAAGTGCTTTGAAACAGTTACGGTTATGGTTCAGAAGGAAGTGGCACAGCGAATCTGCGCTAAGCCCGGTACGGCAGCCTACGGCGCGTTTACCGTGTTCTGTCAGTATTATACCCAACCGGAGATTTTGTTCGATGTGCCGCCCCACTGCTTTATCCCCCAACCCAAAGTGACTTCGGCGGTGCTGCATCTGAATGTGCGAAAAGAACCGGCCTGCCATGTGCAGGATGAGGCCATGTTCTTTAAGGTGGTCCGTGCCAGCTTTGCCCAGAGAAGAAAGACTCTGGTCAACGGCCTTTCGGCTGTGTTTGGAAATCTGGGGAAGGAGCAGCTGACGCAGGTTCTGGTGGATTGCGGCTTTGCCCCGACTGTCCGCGGTGAGACTCTGTCTCTGGAAGAATTTGCCCGTCTGGCGGATGCCATTGGTGCGGTTTGTTCCAATCGCTCATGATTATTCCAAAGAAAATTCCGATTCTTTGTTCAAAAGTGCCTTGGAAATTTTAATTTTCTCCTGTTATAATTTAGAAAAGAAGCTTGTTCGGTGAACACAGGAGGGAATTATGTTTCAGATCGGTCAGGTGGTATCATACGGAACCACAGGAATTTGCACCATTGAAGATATCCGGCAGGAGGCACTTTCCAAATCCGGTGTGAAAAAACAGGAATATTATGTCCTGCGACCCTTGGCGGCACCCACCTGTACGACCTATGTTCCTGTGTCCAATGAAAAACTGCTGGCAAAGATCCGACCTGTTATGGACAAAGTGCAGATCGATGCCATGATCGACAGTACGGGTGGGGAGAGCCTTTTCTGGATCGAAGATACCCGCCGGCGGACGGAAGCTTATCAGCAGGTGATCTCCGGCGGTATCAGCACAGAGCTTCTGAAGCTGATCGCCTGCCTGTATCTGGAAAAGGAAAACCGAACCCAATGCGGAAAAAGCTTCCCGCTACCGATGAAAAACTGATGGCCTCTGCAGAGCGGCTGGTCTGTGAAGAATTTGCCTATGCCCTGCAGATTTCGGAAAAGGAAGTTTCGGCTTATATTGCAAGTAGAATTAAAAAATAAGAACTGCCGCAGGCAGTTCTTATTTTTTTAGTTTTAATATACGAAAAATTTTTCTGCAGCCGGCTTTGGCATATCGTATATAGAAGGGGAAGAACAGACAGGGATACCGCTTTTGCGGCTGAGCCAGAAATGCCCTTGCTTTTTGCAGGGTATTTTCCCATTCGGAGAGGACGACGGATTCCTTGGGGGTGTGGCAGAAGTGATAGCCCACACCCAGATTGACACCGCAGATGCGGCGGCAGAGAACCTGCAGGTCGCAGCCGCCATCCTTTTTGCTGTCCGGGAAGCCCAGATCTTCTTCAATGTATTTTTTGAATGTTTTGGTATTGTCTACCTGATTGAACAGACAGCCATCGGTGCCTCGCCAATCGAATTCGATCATATAGCGATGGCGGTTCAATTCCCGGAACAGCCGGGGGTTGGATTTTTTCAGATACTTTGCACCGTGTTTGCCGTGTTCTTCACCGTCGACGAGAAGGAGCGTGTGACCACAGTCTTTCAGCGCCCAGAGCATGGCACAGCCGGCACGGCAGTCACCGCCGATGCCGCAATCTGCATTGGCACTGCGGAAGATACCGTCCTCGAAGATGACAGATCGATCTCCGGAAAAGGGCTTTTGATAGGCTTGATCCCAGACGGTGTCCGTATGGGCGACCAAGACCACCCGATCCTTTCTGCTGCCGGGGATGCAGACATATCGCTGCAAGGTTTTTTCTCCCTTGCCGACGATGGCACCGGGTAAAGCGGCAAATTTCTCCAGAACAGCATCAGCGCTGTCCAGAGGCATATTCAAAAACGGCAGGAGCATGTCTTTCATTTCTTTTTATCCTTTACCTTATACAGTAGATGGGTGAAGGCGGGAAGATATACATACAGGAAGTAGGCAATCTTTCCGTTTCTGGTCAATGCAGGGAAGATTGCTTTTTTGTGCGCTTGTACGACCCGGCGCATTGCGATACTGTCTTTGCTATATGGTTTGTTTTTGCGGACACAGGTGGTAAAACAGGAAAATGCATCCCGTTTCTGAATGGTGGCATGCTCTGCCCTGCCAAAAGCTTCCTCCTGCTCCCAAACCAACTTCCGGCGATAAAAGCGCGTCCAGAAACCGGAATATGCATAATCCCAGGAAATGTTTTGATCATGAACCCGTACGTAGTACCATTTGGGTTTCAGGAAAGCAGCAGAAGCACCTTTTATGATGTTCTGGTAGATGAAATAATAGTCTTCGCCAATGTGAAGATCTGTACGGAACCGGGTATCACCAATCAAATCACGGCGGAACATGACACCGCCGATACAGGAAATTGCGGTACCGCCAAACATCAGTCCACGGAGCGTTTCAGCCTCGTTTTTGAAATCGAATTCACCCAAGGTACAGCTTTTCTGCATTGCCTCGGATACTCTGTGCCAGTTTGACTTGCCGGAACGGGCAACATCTGTTGCTGCAATGGCTGCATTGTGGGAACGGGCGGCATGAATCAGCGTTTCCAAAAGCATGGGATGAATTACATCATCGCTGTCAAGAAAGAAAATGTATTCTCCTGCGGCAGCATTCACTGCGATGTTTCTTGCGGCGGATACACCTTGGTGTTTGCCGGATAAAAGCCGAATTCGTTTGTCCTCAGAGGCTAGTTTGCGGCAGATTTCAAGGGTTTTATCTGTGGAACCGTCATCAACGAGGATAACTTCAAAATCCTGATAACTCTGCTTAAGAACAGATTGAACGCATTCTTCGATGTAAAGTTCCCGATTGTAAACGGGAGTGATTACTGAAACCATGAGCCTCACCTCTTATTTTCTCAACTTTTTCAGTACGTCTTCAAAATAATCCGGCAGGGGACAGGAGACGGTGACAGCTTCGCCGGTACGGGGATGGCGGAAGGTCAGCTCCCTTGCATGGAGGCATTGGCTGTGCTGCCCCAGCTCCGGTTTTTTCGAGCCATAGACCGTATCGCCCAAAATGGGATGATTGCGCCAGGAAAGGTGGACACGAATCTGGTGGGTGCGTCCCGTTTCCAGTTTGCATTGCAGCATGGTATAGCCAGAGAAACGTTCCAGCACCTGCCAATGGGTGATGGCGTTTTTACTGTTTTTCTCTGTGACTGCCATTTTCTTGCGGTCGGTGGGGTGGCGGCCGATGGGGGCATCGATGGTGCCGCTGTCTTCTTTGATGCCGCCCACAACGATACAGACATAGGTTCTGGACAGGGAATGATCCTGCAGCTGCTCGGCCAGAGACTGATGGACAAAATCATTTTTTGCCACGATCAGCAGACCGGAGGTATCCATGTCGATGCGGTGGACGATTCCGGGGCGGAGCTGACCGTTGATCCCGGAAAGTCGGTCCTTGCAATGGAACATCAGGGCATTGACCAGCGTTCCGGACCAATGACCGGCTGCAGGATGCACGACCAGACCCTTAGGCTTGTTGATGACCAGGACGTCGTCATCTTCATAGACAATATCCAGAGGGATATCCTCCGGCTGAATGTCCACTTCCTCTGCTTCGGGCAGGTTAAACTCCAGTTCATCGCCTTCATTCAGTTTTTCGTTTTTCTTGACGGGCTTGCCGTTTCGGGTCACGAGACCTTCTTCCAGAAGATTCTGGGCAGCACTTCGGCTCAGCTCCGGGCACAGTCGTGCCAGAGCGGCATCGGCACGCTCCCCGTTTTTATCAGCCAGCAGGATCATGTTTTTCCTCCTTTTTGTCGAAGAAAAAGACATAAATGACCAGCAAAATGGCACCGCAGACCACAAAGCAGTCGGCCACATTGAATACGGCAAACTCCATAAAGGTCACTTCGATCATGTCGATGACGTACCCAAAACGGACACGGTCAATGAGATTGCCAACGGCACCGCCGGCGATGGAAGCCAAAGCCCACAGACCTGTGGGGTGATTGACCCATTTTTTGGCGATCGCCAGCACAATCAGCGCCAGTGCGAAAACCGTCACCACCAGAAAAAACCAGCGTCCGCCACGGAGCATGGAAAAAGCCATGCCATCGTTCTGGATATAGGTCAGCTGAAACAGCCAGTCAATAACCGGGACTTTTCCGCCCAGAGGAATGTTGGTCACGGTCAGATATTTGGAAAACTGGTCTGCCGCCACGATGAGTGCGGCAAAAACCGTCAATGCGGCATAAAGCATGGAGAACCTCCAAAGTTTTTTGAATATTATACCATAGGAGAAAGCCATTGACAAACAGTTTTGAAAAATTCCGGGTTGTAACGAATTGACATAGAATTGACTCTCAAATGTTGTTGCAATGTGTCATGCCTTTGGGATATACTGATGATGTACTACTTTGCAAAGGAGGGGAAACTGTGGGCAACAGTGAGAAAAAATCAAAAAAAGTTTTGCTGATTGCCGGAATTGCCGCAGTCTCTGTGGCGGTTGCGGTGTTCCTTGGCGTGTTCTTCTGGGGGCTGCATCTGAAAAACATGGATACGGTGTTTCCCAATGTTTGCGTTTCCGGTGTGAATATCGGCGGCATGAAAGCAGAAGAGGCGGCTCAGGCACTGGAGACCAGTCTGGCCGACACCCATGCGACCAGAACCCTGACCGTTCAGTTGCCTGACAGGAAACTGGTTTTTGATCCGGAACTGGCAAACTCTCCGCTGGATGCTGACTCCATGGTGGAGGCTGCCCTGTCCTACGGCAGAGAGGGCGGTGCGTTTAAGGTCCTTTCTACCTATATCAAGTGCAAAGAATCTGCCTACATTCTGGACATGGGCGATTTCCTCAGCGTGGACACGGAATACATCCGGGAGCTGATCGACAAGACGGCCGGAGATGTGGCACAGGAGATGACTCAGTCGGAAGTTTCCATGGATGAGGATGCGGAAGTCATTACCATTGAACTGGGTAAAAACGGACGCAGTCTGGATACGGAGAAGCTCTTTGAACTGGTGATGAAGGCCTACGAGTCCGGAGACCTGTCGGATATTGAGTTCTCTTATGATCTGGTTCCCTATGATATTGTGGACCTGCAGAGCTATTACAACAAATACTGCAAGCCTGCCCGAAATGCCTACTACGATAAGACCACTCGCACCATCGTAGAGGAAATCGAAGGCTTTGGCTTTGATCTCATGGCTGTCAATCAGCAGCTGGCACTGGCAGAGGAAGGTTCTGTCATTGAGATTCCTTTGAAGGTGCTGGAACCGGAAATCACCCTGGAAGAGTATAAGCAGAAATTCTATGCCGATACCCTGGCTTCCTACTCCATTGCCTATACGGGCAATGCCAATCGCACCACCAACCTCCGTCTGGCCTGTGAGGCCATCAACGGAACGGTGCTGCAGCCTAACGAGATCTTCTCTTTCAATGATATTGTCGGTCAGAGAACTGCCGAAAAGGGCTACAAGGAAGGCATCATCTATGCCAATGACGGTGCCAGCGAATCCGAAGTGGGCGGCGGCATCTGCCAGATCGCTTCCATGATCTACTATTGCACCCTCATGGCGGATTTCCAAATTATTGAGCGGGAACCCCATATGTATGTGGTGACCTATGTGGACCCCGGTATGGATGCCACGGTCTACTGGGGTGCGCTGGACTTCCAGTTCCGCAATACCAATGAGACCCCGGTCATGGTCAATGCAGCCGTCAATAACGGTGTGGTCAGTGTCAGCCTGGTGGGTACCAACGAGCATGACTACACGGTCAAAATGACCTATGAACTGACTGCCACTACGCCCTATGAAGAAATTGAGACTCTGGATGAGACCAAGCCTGCCGGCTATCGGGAACTGGTACAGGAGCCTCATACGGGCTACACCTACTGGAGCTACAAAAATTTCTACGATCTGGAGGGCAACTTCCTGCGAAAGGAAAAGTGCGATATCAGCGTCTATGACAAGTATGATGCGGAGTATATCGTCGGTCCGGAACTGGTAGAGGAAGAACCGCCTGCAGAGGAAGAAACCCCATCTGAAGATATGTGGGATGAATATGTAACGGAATAAGCAAAAACCGCACCCAACCGGGTGCGTTTTTCTCATAGTTTTTCTACTTCGCAGACAGTCAGAACGCCTTCGTTGACTCGGAAACGGAAGTCATAGCCGCCGAAGGCTACGCCGTAGACCCGTTCCGGATCGTTCTGATAGGAGGGACGGGGGTCCTGCGCCAGCAAGCCCAACACAGGCTCCATAAGTCGCTGGGGTACCATGGCTTTCCACTCCTCAGGGAAGACAACCTCTAAAGCGTATTCCCGAACCGGCTCGGCAAAACCGCCGGTGGCATCGGGATGGCTGTCTGTATAGGGAAGATAGGGCTTGATGTCCAGAATGGGAGTGCCGTCCATGAGATCTGCCCCTGCCACACGGATGATGGGCCCGTCCGGTGTGTGCAGATCCACGCCCAGCAGCTTCACAGAGGAAAGACCGATGGGATTGGGACGGAACGGGGAACGTGTGGCAAAGACACCCATACGGGTCTTGCCGCCCAGTCGGGGCGGCAGGACAGTGGGGGACCAGTTTTCACGGATGGATTCGGAAAAGAGCCACACCAGCCAGAGATGAGACCAACCCTCCAGACCACGAAGCGCATCTTCATTGCGGTAAGGGGGCGTGAAAACGATAGTGCTTTCCACTTGCTCCACCAGTCCACTCTGACGGGGAATGCCGAATTTGGCGGTGTAATCGTTATGAATATGTGCAATGGGTTGAAATTCCATAGTAAACTCCTTTTGTGCTTTGAAATATTTTAGCATCTTTTTCCTTATTGACATATACCCCATGGGGGTATATAATGAAGCCAAAGACAGGAGGTGTTCTCAATGGGAGAATGCTGCAAAAAGACCCTTCGGGAACCGGAGGAACAGAAAAAACTGGTCAATCGACTCAACCGAATCGAAGGGCAGATCAGAGGTATCCGCTCCATGCTGGAAAGCGATGCCTACTGTAATGATATTCTGGTGCAGTCCGCTGCGGTATCAGCTGCCATCAATGCATTTAATCGGGAATTGATCGCCGGTCATATGCACCACTGTGTTGCACGAGACTTGCGGGCAGGGGATGACAGCGTCATTGACGAACTGGTGCAGACCCTGCAGAAACTGATGAAATAGGAGGGACGTCTATGCGTCAATTCGATGTGTCAGGTATGAGCTGTGCTGCCTGCTCTGCCCGTGTGGAGAAGGCGGTCTCTGCCGTGGAAGGTGTCACAGCTTGCTCTGTAAATTTGCTGACCAATTCCATGGGTGTGGAAGGCGGCAGCGAGGAAGCCATCCTCCGTGCGGTGGAGAATGCAGGCTATGGTGCATCTCTCAAGGGTGCTGTGAAGCCTGTGGAAAAGAAAGAAATCAAAGATGAAGAAACACCGAAAATGAAGAAACGGCTGTTTAGTTCTTTGGGATTTTTGTTGGTGTTGATGTATATTTCCATGGGTCATACCATGTGGCATTGGCCTCTGCCGGCATTTCTTGCAGAAAATCCCGTGGCTTTGGGCTTGTCCCAACTGCTGCTGACAGCTGCGGTCATGGTCATCAATCAGAAGTTCTTTATTTCCGGCACCAAGGGACTGCTTCACGGCGCACCCAATATGGATACGCTGGTGGCACTGGGCGCTGCTGCTGCTTTCGGTTACAGTACCGTTCGGCTCTATGCTATGACGGCTGTGGATGCGGCGGTGGCAATGGAATATTGCCATGATCTGTATTTTGAATCCGCTGCCATGATTCTGACCCTTATTACCGTGGGTAAGATGCTGGAAGCCCATTCTAAGGGCAAGACCACCGATGCTCTCCAAAGCCTCATGAAGCTGTCTCCCAAGACGGCAGTGGTTATCCGAAATGGCATGGAAACGGAGATCCCCATCGAGCAGGTGATTCAGGGTGATATCTTTGTGGTCCGCCCCGGTGAGAATGTTCCTGTGGACGGCGTGGTAGTGGAGGGACAGAGTTCTGTCAATGAAGCTGCCCTTACCGGTGAGAGCATCCCTGTGGATAAGGCAGAAGGGGACGGCGTTTCTGCTGCCACTTCCAACCTGCAGGGCTTCCTCAAATGCCGTGCCACCCGTGTGGGTGAAGATACGACCCTTTCTCAGATCATCCGTATGGTCTCTGATGCCGCTGCCACCAAAGCTCCCATTGCCAAAGTGGCGGACAAGGTCTCCGGTGTGTTTGTGCCGGTGGTATTGGGCATTGCAGCAGTGACGGTCGTCATCTGGCTTTTGACTGGACAGACCTTTGGCTATGCATTGGCAAGAGGCATTTCCGTTCTGGTCATCAGCTGCCCCTGTGCTCTGGGACTTGCCACACCGGTTGCCATTATGGTGGGCAGCGGTCTGGGTGCGAAAAACGGCATTCTGTTCAAGACTGCTGTTTCTCTGGAAGAGACAGGTCGGGTGGATCTGGTGGTTCTGGACAAGACCGGTACCATCACCGCCGGAGAGCCTAAGGTGACGGATATTCTGCCTGTGGGCTGCACAGAAGAGGAACTTCTGTCTCTCGCTGCTGCATTGGAGGCAAAGAGTGAGCATCCCTTGGCAAAGGCTGTTCTTGCCCGTTGGGAAAAAATACCTGCGGAGGTCACAGATTTCCGTATTCTGCCCGGTAACGGTCTGGAAGCCAAACTGGACGGTGCACAGTTGTGCGGTGGCAATCTGGCTTATATCGCTCAGCAGGCGGAGGTTTCTGCTGAAGTGAAGATGCAGGCGGAAAAACTGGCAGAAATGGGAAAAACACCGCTGTTTTTCAGTCGAAACGGACAGCTTCTGGGCATCATTGCTGTGGCAGATACCATAAAATCAGATAGTCCTCAAGCAGTCAAAGAGTTACAGAACATGGGAATTAAAGTTGTTATGTTAACTGGCGACAACGAAAGGACGGCAAAAGCCATCGCCGGAGAGGCCGGTATCCGGGAGGTGGTGGCAGGTGTCCTGCCGGAGGGTAAGGAACAGGTCATTCGGGATCTGAAACAGCAGGGCAAGGTCGCTATGGTAGGTGACGGCATCAATGATGCACCGGCACTGACCCGGGCAGATATCGGTATTGCCATCGGTGCCGGAGCTGATGTGGCGGTGGATGCCGCCGATGTGGTGCTGATGAAAAACAGTCTTGCCGACGTGCCTGCGGCCATTCGCCTCAGCCGCGGAACACTGCGGAACATCCATGAAAATCTCTTCTGGGCATTTTTCTATAATGTCATTGGAATTCCTCTGGCAGCCGGTGTATTCATCGGCTGGCTGGGCTGGGAACTGAACCCCATGTTTGGTGCGGCGGCCATGAGCCTGTCCAGCTTCTGTGTGGTGTCCAATGCCCTGCGGCTCAATTTGCTGAAGATCCATGACGGAAGTCACGACCATAAAAGAAAACATAAAAAGGAGAAGAAAGTTATGACAAAGACCATGAACATTGAAGGCATTATGTGCGGCCATTGCGAAGCTCGCGTGAAGAAGGCTCTGGAAGCACTGGAAGCTGTGGAACTGGCTGAGGTCAGCCACGAAAGCGGTACTGCTGTGGTGACACTGAAGACTGCTGTTGCAGACAGCGTTCTGAAAGAAGCTGTGGAGGCACAGGACTACAAGGTCATTTCCATCCAGTAAAGGAATTTACCGCCGGGGTACATGCCCCGGCGGTATTCGACCCGAAGTGCTTGCATTTTCCTGAAGGGTATGGTAAAATGACCCGGACAATGCGGGATTAGTTCATCGGTAGAACGGCAGCTTCCCAAGCTGCATAGGCGGGTTCGACTCCCGTATCCCGCTCCAAAAAGAAGACGCCACCAACAGTGGCTTCTTTTTTTGTATGCAGAAAACCACTCGCTGGGCGAGTGGTTCAAAAGAAGCCTTATGGCGATCATGTAGACAGAAAAACTCCCTTTGCTTTAAGATAAAGATGCGGTCCGCCAACAGCAAAATAAAAAAGCAAAGGGAGGCCATTCAGATGAATGACATGAATAGTTTATCGCATACAAGCTGGAATTGCAAATATCATATTGTGTTTGCGCC
The DNA here is from genome assembly GCA_045579045.1 of Candidatus Avilachnospira sp. GTDB lineage: Bacteria > Bacillota > Clostridia > Oscillospirales > Oscillospiraceae > Avoscillospira. Next base: position 22,083 of record JAZNLL010000027.1, on the reverse strand, counting down.
GAAGTATCGGAGAAAAGTATTCTATGGAGAAAAACGGCAGGAAATAGGAAAAATACTGAGGACGCTATGTGAATGGAAAAAGATACGGATAATCGAAGCGGAAGTGTGCCCAGACCATGTACATATGCTGGTGGAGATACCGCCGAAAGTAGCAGTATCGAATTTTATGGGATACCTAAAAGGAAAAAGCAGTCTAATGATCTATGAGAAGTTTGGAGCTGCGGTATAAATATCGCAACAGAGAGTTTTGGTGTAGAGGATATTTCGTGGATACGGCTGGAAAGAATGCAAAAAAGATTGAAGAATATATCCGTTACCAGTTAGATGAAGATAAGGCCGGAGAACAGTTGACGATGGGTAATTACTAAACCCGTTTACGGGTAGCAAGCAATAGATTTTCGCAGGTGGCGGATCGTACTTGCGCGACGAGACGCGCAAGCTAGTAACAAAGGGTTTTACCCGTCTATGAAAAACCCCGGGCTATGCCGGGGGATCATTATTACGGATGTGTTCTTGTGCGAGGTGGAATCCTGTGTTACAATATAGCGGTATTTGAAAACTCCTGCATCAGAAAGGCATTCCCATGAAGATCATAGATATCCACTCCCATATTTATCCCGATGACATTGCCCAAAAGGCTTCTGCCAGCGTAAAAGAATTTTACGAAGGCCTTGGCGATCCTGCCATGGACGGAACAGAGGGCTTGCTTCTGGAGAGAGGCCGTCAGGCCGGCATTGACAGATTTGTGGTGCTGCCGGTAGCCATCCGTCCGGATCGGGTGCAGCATATCAACGACTTTATTCAGCAACGAGCACAGGCCAATGCCTGTTTTATTCCCTTTGGAACAGTACATGCTGCCATGGATGGGCTGATGGATGAAGTGGAACGGATTTTGGCTTTGGGGGTCAAGGGAATTAAAATGCATCCCGATTCCCAACGCTTTGCCATAGACGATCCGAGACTGTTTCCTATGTACGAAGCAATTTCGGGGCATGTTCCCGTCATGCTTCACATGGGTGACAAGCGGTATGACTACTCCCATCCGGCAAGGCTCCGGAAGATCATGGAACAATTTCCGAAGCTGGATGTGATCGCTGCCCACTTTGGCGGCTACAGCATGCCGGAGACAGCCCGGGAACTGCTGCAGGATACCTCCTGCGTGATGGATATTTCCAGCTCCATGATGTTTATGGCACCGGGTGAAGCCGAAAACTACATTAACCTGTACGGCGCGGAGCGGATGGCCTTCGGTTCCGATTATCCCATGTGGGACCCGGTGCACGAGGTTGAAGTCTTCCTGCAGCTCAAGCTGACCGATGAACAGAAAGAACAGATCGCATACAAGACCGCTGAGCAGATTTTGAAACTGTAATAGGAAAGCTATGTATTTTGAAGATTTAAAACTGGGTATGACCGTTGAGATCGCACCGACGGTTATCGAAAAAGAAAAAATGATGGCGTTTGCCCGTGATTACGACAATATCCCTCTGCACACCGATGAGGAATATGCAAAAGCCTCTCCCTTCGGTCAGCTGATCGCACCCGGTGTAATGTCCTTTATGTCGGTGTGGGCAAAGTATCTGGAGCAGGATCTGGTGGGAGAAGCACTGATTGCAGGAAAATCCACCAGAATTGAATGGCACAGGCCAGTCTATGCAGGAGATATTCTCCGCGGCAAAGCGGAGATCACCAATCTTGTGCAGCGCAGCAGCAGAAACGGAATTGTGGAGATCACCATTGAAGTATACAACCAACACAATGTCCATGTCATAAGCAATGTGACCGAGGCGGTTGTGAAATGCAGAGAAGAACGGTGAGCGCAGCAGATTGATGATCTGGACGTGCGAGCATGATGCAATTGGCGGTGATTACTGTGAAAAAAACCTATGCAACCTCGATGCCAAACCATATCGGAGCATTTCTGAAGGCCAGCAAATGCTTTGCGGATCTTGGCATAAATATTACCCGTGTCAGCTATGACAAAGCGGTGGACTCTCATATGCTGTTTTTGGATGTGGACGGCACAGAGGAGCAAATACTAAAAGCGGATCTGGAACTGGAAAAAATCGGATATCTTCAGGATAATGCCGGAAATTCCAGCATTGTTTTGCTTGAGTTCTGGCTGAGAGATGTCCCCGGCAGTGTTACGGATGTCCTTGAACTGATTAACACATTCAATTTCAATATCTCCTACATCAATTCTCAGGAAAACGGGACGGATTATCAGCATTTCAAAATGGGTCTGCATGTGGAAGATCCCGATCGAATCACGGCTTTTATTGAGCAGGCGGAACGGCTGTGTAAAGTCAGAGCGATTGATTACAACAGTTCCGAACGAGCTTACGACAACAGCATTTTCTACAGTGCCTTCGTACGCGGTCTTTCGCAGCTGCTAGATCTCAGTGATGAACAGAAGCAGTGCCTTTTGGTATCCTCCAATCTTGCGATGCAGACGCTGGATGAACAGGGGTTATCGCCTTACCGGACTTTTGACAGTATCAGCAAATTTGCCGAACTGCTGGCGAAGTCTAAGAGTGACCGATTTGTTCCCAGAATCACAACACATACCATCACACCGAATACAGAAATCATTCTGATCGAACCTGCTTGCGGAAGCAATACTGCGATCATCAAGAGTTTTGGGAAGATACTTTGCATTGACAGCGGCTATGCCTGCTACAGAGATGAAATGCTTTCGGTAATGCAGACGGTTGTTCCCGAATTTAACAGGCTTCCCAAGTGCTTGCTCCTAACCCATGCAGATGTGGATCACTGTGGTCTGATGAACGAATTTGATGAAGTGATCGTCAGCTGCAGATCTGCGTTGAGTCTGCAGAATGAATTCTACGGAGACAACGGTTTCCGGGAGCAGAATCCGCTGCATAAACCGTATATCAGCATTTGTAAAACCCTTACATCCTACAAGGCTATCGACCCCGAAAAGCTGAAAACGCCGTGGCAAAACATCCCGGATCTGCGGGAGCCGCTGACACAGATCGGTTTTTTTGACTTCGGTGACTTGCATTTTGAAGTGTACGAAGGAAAAGGGGGCCATTTGCCGGGCGAAATCGTTCTGATCGACTATCATAACAATATTGCGTTTACAGGTGATGTCTATATCAACACGCACGGGCTGACTTCGGAACAGGCTGCGTACAATCAGTATGCACCGATCCTGATGACTTCTGTAGATACAGACCCCAAGCTCTGCAGTGATGAAAGAAAAGCCATTATGCGAAGATTGGGCGTTGGAGATTGGAAGATTTTCGGCTCCCATGGATCACCAGCGGACTATTCTGTAAAATAAATATCCCCCCGCTATGCGGGGGGATATTTATTATATATATTTGATGATCTGTTCCGTGAGGAACACGGCTGCGCAGCTTGCGACGGCCACCACGATCAGGCTTTTCTTTTTCAATGCCAGCAGAACACCGACGGCCAGACCGATGGCACCACTGATCCAGTTTTCTGTGGCGGAAAGGATGGCGGGAAAGGTCATTGCGGTCAGACAGGCGGTAGGAACATAGTGCAAAAATGATTTCAAAAACCGGTTTTGAATGGGCTTCTTCAGCAGGGTAAGAGGCAGTGCCCGGATCAGATACGTCGTGACTGCCATGACAAGAATATAAACATAAATACTCATGGTGCAGCCTCCTCTTCTTCCTTCACGGGGAACAGCAGGGCACACACGGAAGCTGCTGCAACCGTGCAGATGACGATTGCCAGACCGGCAGAGACCTGCTTCAGAAGGGGAAGCCATGCAAACAGGCAGCTAAAGACCAATGCCAGCACCACGGAAGCCAAAAGCGGCTTTTCTTCTTTTGCCTGTGGAACGACAATGGCGATGAACATACCGTAGAGCATGACACCCAGTGCCATACGAATAGATTCCGGCAGCAGAGAGCCGGCGATGGCTCCCATGGCGGTACCGCTTGTCCAGCCAACGGCAGAGATCACACCGGCACCGACAAAGAAGGCGGTTGTCAGGTTTTTACCTCTGGACATGCCCAGAGCAAAGACCTCGTCTGTGTTGAAGAAGGCGGCAAAAAGCCGCTTTCCTGTTCCTACATTGGGGCCGAACCGAGGGCCCAGAGCAAGACTCATCAGTGCATAGCGACTGTTGATGACCAGCTGGGTCAGTATCATTTCTACAATGGCTGCACCGGCGGAAATGACCGTCAGACCTGCGAACTGACCTGCGCTGGTCAGATTGGAGGCAGAGATCAGAATGGCCTGCCAAATGGTCAGACCCTGTGCCACAGCCATGGCACCGAAACCGAAGCTGACGGAGAAATATCCGATGCATACCGGCATGCCGGCTTTAACACCGGCAAAAAATTCTTTCCATTTCATTGCGATTATCTCTTTTCAAAGTCAAATGCTGCCCCTGATACAGAACATCTGCATCAGGGGAGAGGGTGATCCGGTTATACTTTGCCGGGGCCTGCCGTATCGGCACCGTCACCGACCAAGCCCAGTTCCTTAGCGGCAGCTTCGCGCATTTTATACTTCAGAATCTTACCTGCGGCATTCATGGGGAAGCTGTCCACGAAGGAGATGTATTTGGGAACCTTATGCCGTGCCATGCTGGCCTTGATGTAGGCGGTCATTTCTTCCACGGTCACAGAGCCGGGTTCCTTCAGAATGATACAGGCCATGATCTCTTCGCCGTATTTCTTGTCGGGAACACCGATGACCTGAACATCCTTGGTCTGGGGATGGGTGTAGATAAATTCCTCAATCTCCTTGGGATAGATGTTTTCACCGCCGCGGATAATCATATCTTTCAGACGGCCGGTGATCCGATAGTTGCCGTCTTCATCCCTGCAGGCCAGGTCGCCGGAATGGAGCCAGCCTTCTGCATCAATGGTGTCGGCAGTTGCCTGAGGCATTTTGTAATAACCCTTCATGGTGTTGTAGCCCTTGGCACAGAATTCACCGTTGACACCGGGACCGACTTCTTCTCCGGTTTCGGGATCGATGATCTTGCACTGCACATGGGGGAAGGCATAGCCGACGGTGTCGGTGCGGACTTCCAGAGAATCCGTCCAGGAACTCATGGTGTTGCCGGGAGCACATTCGGTCTGTCCATAAACACTGACAATGCCGTACATGTTCATTTCATCAGGCTGTGCGGCTCTGCGCATCAGTTCGGGAGGACAGCCTGCACCTGCCATGATGCCGGTTCGCATATGGGAGAAATCGGTTTTCCGGTAATCCGGATGGTTGAACATGGCAATGAACATGGTGGGAACACCATTGAAAACTGTGATCTTCTCCTGATTGATGCAGGCGAGGGAAGATGTAGCGGAGAAGTAGGGCATGGGACACATGGTGGCGCCATGGGTCATGGAGGAGGTCATGGAAAGGGTCATGCCGAAGCAGTGGAACATAGGAACCTGAATCATCATGCGGTCGGCAGTGGAAAGACCCATGCGGTCACCGATGCATTTGCCGTTGTTGACAACGTTGTGGTGAGTTAACATAACACCCTTCGGGAAACCGGTGGTACCGGAGGTATACTGCATGTTGCAGACATCGTCGGGACGGACGGCGGCAGCCATCTGAGCGACCTGCTCCCGGCTGACCAGTTCATATCTTGCCATGGCCTCGTCGAAGGTCAGACAGCCGGGCTGCTTGAAGCCAACGGTGATGACATTGCGCAGGAAGGGGAGTCTCTTGCAGTGGAGAGGATCGCCGGCCTTGGTCTTGGCGATTTCGGGACAGAGTTCATTGATGATCCGGGCATAGTTGGAATCCAGACAGCTGTCGATCATGACCAGCGTGTGGGTGTCGGACTGGCGGAGCAGATATTCCGCTTCGTGAATCTTATAGGCAGTATTGACTGTGACCAGAACGGCACCGATTTTGGTAGTTGCCCAGAAGGTGATGAACCAGGCAGGCACATTGGTTGCCCAGATGGCTACCTTGGAGCCGGCCTTGACGCCCATGGACACCAGTGCTCTGGCGAACCGATCCACATCTTCGCGGAACTGGGCATAGGTTCGGGTGTAATCCAGGGTGGTGTACTTAAAGCAGTACTGGTCCGGGAACTCTTCTGCCACACGGTCCAGAACCTGAGGGAAGGTCAGGTTGATGAGTTCATCCTTTTTCCAGATGTACTGACCGGTACCGTCGTGGTTGGGATAGAGCTTCTTCTTCATGCCCCGGGTGGAATGGAACCGGGCCATGTAATTGACGAAGTAGGGGAAGATGATCTCCGGGTCCTGCAGATCCTCCAGCCATTCCGGCTTCCATTCCAAAGAGATGAAACCATCGTAATTGACGGAGGAAAGGGCACGCATCACATCGGCAATGGGCATGGTGCCTTCACCGATGAGCTGATAGGTGCCTTCGTCATCGGAATCGCGCAGGTGGACATGGCAAACATAGGAACCCAGGTTCTTGATGGTGGCATCGCCGCTTTCACCAAAATCCCGGTAAGGATGGTGGACATCCCAAAGGGCACCCAGATTGTCGCTGGCGAACTGATCCAGCATATTCCGCAGACGGGCGGTGTCGGCATAGATGCCGCTGGTCTTGAGAAGCAGAGAAACACCGGCCTTTTCTGCCACAGGAACAAGTTGACATAATGCATCACGAACGACTTCTTCCTTGTCGCTCAGCGCGCAGGCGACTACGTGCTTGACTTGTGCATTTTTGGCGATTTCGATCAAATTGGTCAGAACTGCTACGGCATCGGGATCTGCGGACAGATCGCAGGAGGTGTCGAAGCAGGGGATCGTCAGCTTCTTTTCCCGAAGATCACGAACAGTGGCGGCTGTCTGGTATTGGTGGAAGGGGCCGCCTTTGGCCAGCATCTCATCAAATTTAGGCAGATTATACACTTCGATACCGGTAAAGCCCATGTCCAGAGCGGTATCTACCATTTCATCCCAGGTTAAGCTGGGCCAGCCTCTGGTAGAGAATGAGAGTCTCATGCTTCTTCCTCCTCATAAACGATCTTGTTCAGAGCACTCAGGTAGGCATGGATACCGGCTGCCACAATGTCCGTAGAAATGCCCTTGCCGGAATAGACCTTGCCGCCGCTGCGGAGTTTCACCACGGTCTGACCCATGGCGCTGCGGCCCTCGGTCACAGCCTGCAGCTGGAAGTCATCCAGCTCGTAATGGCAGCCGGTGATGTTTTCGATGGCAACAAAGGCGGCATCGATGGGGCCGTCTCCGATGGAAACACCTTCCATGGGCTGACCGTTCTTCATCAGCTTGATATGAGCGGTGGAAGAAATGGTGTTGCCGGAGGTAATCACGAAGGTATCCAGCTTGTAGGTGGGAGGTACCTGCAATGCGGCAGAGGCGATAATGGCATCCAGTTCCTTGGAGCTGACCTGTTCTTTCTTGGCGGCGATCTGCTTGAAGGCTTCATAGACCTTCATGCTGTCGTCTTCAGAAAGATCGTAACCCAACTGTTCGGCAACCTTGGTCACGGCTGCAACGTCGTCGTGGGCGGTCAGATAAATATCGGAATCTGTCTGGGCTGCGGTCATTGCAGAACCCTTTGTGCTACCGGTCTGGCAGATCTGATACACACGGTCCATGATGCGGCTCAGCTGGGTCATCTGAACGGAAGTGCTTACATGGAAGCAATCCCCTCTGGCGGACAGCAGTTTTGCCAGATTGGCAAGGCTGGCAACATCGATGGGATATGCGGCAGATTTCAGTTCGGTGACACCTTCACCGACAGCGGCGATGGCACAGGCATCAGCCATGGACAGGGTGTTACAGCAGCTGACACCCACATTGACATTCTTCATTTCGGGAACGGCCTCATACAGTTCCTTGATGAACTGAGCGAACTCGGCAGGCAGCATGGAACCGGCAGTATCACAGACGGTGACGGTTGTCGCACCGGCAGCGATAGCGGCTTTCAAAGTGGAGGCGAGGAACGCGGGATCTGCACGGGTGGCATCGTCGGCCAGGAACTCCACATCGGCACACAAGGCCTTGCAGGCGGTGATGGTGTCCACGATGGCTTTCTGCATGGCATCCTGCTTTTTGTGGAACAGATACTCCATCTGAACGGCGCTGACGGCACCGCAGACCTGCAGGCGGGGAAGCTTTGCCTGCTGCAGAGCAGACCAAACCTGAGCGGGGCTGTCTGCCGTCAACTGAACGGGAACGGCAACAATGCTGTTAGTCACAGACGAAGCGATGGACTTGATTCGCAGACTGTCAATGCGGGCGTTTTCGATGCCTTCCAGTTCGATGACACAGACTCCCAATTTATCCAGCAGCTTTGCCAGTTCGATCTTCTCTTTGAAAGACAGGCTGAAACCGTCGACAACCTGCTTCATGGTGACATCGGACAGTTTGATCATTTTCATAATATACAGCTCCTTTGGAATGAAAAAATCCCTGAGGTCACAAGACCTCAGGGACGAAAATTATTCGCGGTACCACCCTGATTACCCCGGAACGGGGTCTCTCATCGGACTCCAGTAAGTCCTATCCCGGTAACGGAGGAGGCCGGGCTCCATTACTGACCGTCCGAAACGGGTTCACAGAGCCAACTCAGGAAGCAGACCGATCTGTTCTCCGCACCGGTTCGCAGCAGCCACCGGCTCTCTGAAGCTTCTGAACAGAAAGGATTTTCCGTCAACGTTTTTTCTAATGTGTATGAAAGCATTTAATCACAAACCTTGCAATTTGTCAAGAAGAAAAATTCTTTCGCTTTAAACAAAAAAAGAATTGACAAGGAAAAAGAAATGTGGTAGATTATGGGCATATCGAAAAAGGCTGTGACGAAGACGGCTAGGTGTATGAATCTTCAGAGAGTCGACGGTTGGTGCGAGTCGACGGTTTGTTGCCCGAAAGCCCATCACTTCCGAGCCGGTGAGCCGAGCAGATGCTGCCAGGCTTTCCCGTTTGCCCGCGTTAAGGGATAGGACTTATTGGAGTCTGAAGTGGCAGCTACGGCTGCAATTTGAGTGGTACCGCGGGTATAGAATGACTCGTCTCAAGAAGAAATTCTTGAGGCGTTTTTTTATTTTCCAGAAAGGGTTGAAAGTAATGAGTAACATGAATCCCACAACACAGCTGATGGATATCGCCGCACGTATTCAGGGTATGCGTGACATTTTGGGTTACAGCACTCAGAAGATGGCAGAGCTGACCGAGGTTTCGGAAGAAAGCTACCGTCAGTACGAAACCGGCACGGTGGATCTGCCTTTTACGTTCCTGCATAAGTGCGCAAAGGTTTTCGGTGTTGAGATTACTGTTCTGCTGGAAGGCCACAGCGCCAAGCTGTCCGGCTATACAGTGACTCGCCGCGGCAAGGGTCTGGTGACTGCCAGTGAGGATGGCATTATCATTCAGGACGTGGCTCCCATGTTCCGCAAGAAGCTGGCAACTCCTTACTGGGTTACCTACAAATATTCCGAGGAACTGCAGAATAAGCCCATCCATACCGTTACCCATGCCGGTCAGGAATACAATCTGGTCATCAAGGGTGCTATGCGGATCAAGGTCGGGGACCATGAAGAGACTCTGCGTGAAGGCGACAGCATCTTCTTCAAGTCCTCCACCCCTCACGGTCAGCTGGCCATTGACGGTCAGGACTGCGTGTTCCTGTCCATGATTATGGCTTCTGATACCACCGACCAGCCTCTGTATACCGGTTTGAGCCGCAAGGGCAAGTCTCAGCAGAAGCTGCTGTGCGACAAGTTTGTCAATGCACAGGAAGACGAAAACGGTGCGCTGCAGAATATTACCTTCTCCGACGAAGATACTTATAACTTCGCATTTGATACAGTGGATGCCATCGCTCGCCGTGAGCCTGAGAAGCTCGCCATGATCCATGTCGCCAATGACATGACCGAGCGCCGCTTCACCTTTAAGGATTTCAAGGATGCTTCCAGCCAGAGCGCCAACTACTTCAAGTCTCTGGGCATCAAGCGCGGCGACCGCGTCATGCTGGTGCTGAAGCGCCATTACCAGTTCTGGTTCGCCATTCTGGGTCTGCACAAGCTGGGTGCCATCGCCATCCCTGCTACCAATCAGCTGATGGAAAAGGATTTCGTGTACCGCTTCCAGGCTGCAGATGTGAGTGCAGTTCTCTGCACGGCTGACGGCAATACGGCCGGTCAGATCGATCTGGCAGAAAAGACTGCCGGCATGAGCATGACGAAGATCATGGTCGGCGGCAAGGCAGAAGGTTGGCATGATTTCGATCAGGAGTACAGCCTCTTCTCCCGTCGCTATGTCCGGGAGGAAGATGCTCCCTGCGGCAGCGATCCCATGCTGATGCTGTTCACTTCCGGTACCACCGGCTATCCCAAGATGGCAACCCATTCCTATAAGTATGCCCTGGGTCACTATGTCACTGCCAAGTACTGGCATCTGTGTGAGCGTGACGGTCTGCATTTTACTATCTCCGAAACCGGCTGGGGCAAGGCACTGTGGGGCAAGCTCTACGGCCAGTGGCTCTGCGAAGGTGCTGTGTTTACCTACGACTTTGACCGCTTTGATGCAGAGAAAATTCTGCCCATGTTCGCAAAGTACAACATCACCACCTTCTGCGCACCTCCCACTATGTACCGCATGCTGATCAAGCAGGATCTCAGCGGTTACGATCTCAGCTCCATCCACCATGCCACCACTGCCGGTGAGGCACTGAATCCGGAGGTCTTCTATCAGTTCGAAAAGGCGACGGGTCTGCGGATCCACGAAGGCTTTGGCCAGACGGAAATGACTCTGGGTATTGCAAACCTCTATGGCGCCATCATCAAGCCCGGTGCCATGGGCAAGCCGGTTCCCGGCTACGGCATCGACATTGTGGATGCCGACGGCAACCCTGTGGAAGATGGTATCAACGGCGAGATCGTCATCCGTACCGATCCCAAGCCCACCTGCGGTGTCTTCCTGGGCTACTACCGCAACGAAGAAGCCACCAACGATGTCTGGCATGACGGTATGTACCATACGGGCGATGTGGCCTGGCGGGATGAAGATGGCTACTACTGGTATGTCGGACGTGCCGACGATGTCATCAAGTCCTCCGGCTACCGCATCGGGCCCTTCGAGATCGGAAGCACCATCATGGAACTGCCCTACGTTCTGGAATGCGGTGTCTGTGCTGCCCCCGATGAGGTTCGCGGTCAGGTCGTCAAGGCCTGTATCGTGCTGGTTCCCGGTACCGAAGGTACCGAAGAAATGAAGAAGGAGATCCAGAACTACGTCAAGACCAGAACGGCTCCCTACAAGTATCCCCGTATCGTGGAGTTCCGTACGGAATTGCCCAAGACGATCTCCGGTAAGATCCAGCGCAATAAGCTCTAATAAACTTTAGCACAGTAACGAATTAAGTGTTGACATTTTTCTGAAATAGTGGTATGATTCCTACATCCAAAAGCGAGGATGGAGAAAAACAGCGGAAGTTCTGCCTCAGAGAATTGGCGGTTGGTGCAAGCCATGGTAGGAACTGCAGTTTGTCGCTCCGGAGCCGGGAGGAAGAAAGCGTTTGCCGTAGAACCTCCACGCGTCAGCTGCGTCAGTGCTTAGGGTGTGTTGGCACCCAATGAGTGGTATTTGCCGTGAGGCAAATGCAATTTGAGTGGTACCGCGGGCTAAGAATCACAGCTCGTCTCAAGGAATCAATCTTTGAGACGGGCTTTTTTGCCTTTATTGAGGTGTATTATGGAACAGAACATGACCGGCATGACTTATAAAATAAAGGAAACTGCCGATAGAATTCGCGAACTTCGTGAGATCACCGGTATTACCGTGGAGGAAATGGCTTCCCGCGTCGGCGTGAGCGTGGAAGAATACTTGCAGTGCGAAAGCGGCAACCAGAACCTCAGCATTGCATTCCTGTATCATTGCAGCCTTTCTTTTGGCGTTGATATGAGCGACCTGCTGGAAGGCCGAAGCCCCAAGCTTCGTTCTTATGCTCTGACTCGAAAGGGCATGGGCCAGCGCATCGAAGAAGCACACCATATGGTGGGCTACAACCTGGCAGCAGACTTCCGCAACCGTATTGCACTGCCCCTGTATATGGAACTGAACTACCGTCCCGGTGCCGAGTATGAAGATATCGAACTGGTGACCCATGAAGGTCAGGAATGTGATATCGTCATCAGTGGCAGCATGCGCATCCAGATCGGCGGCCATACGGAAGTCCTCCGTGCCGGTGACTGTATTTACTACGATTCCTCCACTCCTCACGGTATGATCGCCGTAGACGGTGAGGACTGCTCCTTCTATGCCATTGTTCTGCGCAATCAGGCAGCCAGAATGGAAGAGCAGGCTGCCACAGAGGCCAAGCCTGTCCGTCAGTCCCATCGGGAAGACGATCAGGGTCGTATCTACCGCGACTTCATCATTCCCACCGAAACCGATGGCAAGCTGACCGCCATTGATTTCAAGAACGAAGAGAAGTTCAACTTTGCCTTTGATGTGGTGGATGCGCTGGCAGAGCGGAAGCCGGAAAAGCTGGCGATGCTCCATCTGAGCGAGGATGGCACCGAGCGCCGCTTCACCTTCAAGGATATCAAAAAGGAATCCGCCAGAGCTGCCAACTACTTTAAGGCGCTGGGCATCAAGCGCGGCGACCGCGTCATGCTGGTGCTGAAGCGTCACTATCAGTTCTGGTTCTCCATTCTGGGTCTGCACAAGCTGGGTGCTGTGGTCATTCCTGCCACCAATCAGCTGCAGGAAAAGGATTTCTCCTATCGCTTTACGGCAGGTAAGGTAAAAGCCGTTGTCTGTACGGCTGACGGCGATGTTGCTTCCGAGGTGGATGCCGCTGCGGCAGTTTGTCCCGATCTGGCATTGAAGATCATGGTCGGCGGCAGCCGGGAAGGCTGGCACGACTTTAACGAAGAATACACCATGTACAACAGCAATTTTGCAAGAGCGGAGGATGCCCCCTGCGGCTCCGATCCCATGCTGATGTTCTTTACTTCCGGCACTTCCGGCTATCCCAAAATGGCTGCACATAACTATAAATACCCGCTGGGTCATTTTATCACCGCCAAGTATTGGCATCAGGTCAATCCCGATGGCTTGCACCTGACCATCTCCGATACAGGCTGGGCAAAGTCCCTGTGGGGCAAGCTCTATGGCCAGTGGCTGTGCGAAGCTGCCATCTTTGTCTATGACTTTGACCGGTTCGATGCAGAGAAGATTTTGCCTCTGTTCAAGAAGTACGGCATCACTACTTTCTGCGCACCGCCTACCATGTACCGCATGCTGATCAAGCAGGATCTGAGCCGCTTCGATCTCAGCTCCATCGAGCATGCCTCCATCGCCGGCGAAGCGCTGAACCCGGAGGTCTTCCGCCAGTTCCAGAAGGCAACAGGTCTGGAGATCATGGAAGGTTTCGGACAGTCCGAAAGCACGCTGATCATCGGTAACCTGACCGGTTCCAGCCACAAGATCGGCTCCATGGGTAAGCCCGTGCCCCTGTACGATGTGCATCTGCTGGATGCCGATGGCAACGAAGTGGGTGTCGGTGAAAACGGCGAAATTTGTATCGATATTTCCAAGGGTCTGCCCTGCGGCCTCAGCTATGCCTACGAGGGCAACCCGGAGGTCACCGCAGAAACCTGGCGCGACGGTTTCTACCATACCGGCGATCTGGCGTGGAAGGACGAGGACGGCTTCTTCTGGTATGTGGGTCGTGTGGACGATGTCATCAAGTCCTCCGGCTATCGCATCGGACCCTTCGAAATCGAAAATGTCATCATGGAACTGCCTTATGTTCTGGAATGTGGTGTTTCCGCTGCTCCCGATGAGGTTCGCGGTCAGGTGGTCAAGGCCAGCATTGTGCTGGTGAAGGACTTCAAGGGTACCGACGAGCTGAAAAAGGAGATCCAGGACTACGTCAAGCGCAGAACCGCTCCTTATAAGTATCCCCGTATCGTGGAGTTCCGGGAAAGCCTTCCCAAGACCACCAGCGGTAAAATTATCAGAAAGCAGCTGTGATCATGGAACACAAACGACTGACTCTGTTCGCAGGTCATTATGGCAGCGGCAAGACCAACATTGCCGTCAACTATGCCCTGCAGCTGGCAGGGGAGGGGAAGAAGGTCTGCATTGCCGATCTGGATATCGTCAATCCCTATTTCCGCACCAAGGACAGCGCCAAGGTGCTGGAGCAGGCCGGTGTGGATCTGATCTCTCCCAAGTTTGCCAATACCAATGTGGATCTGCCGGCATTGCCTGCTGAGAGCTACCGCTTGGTGCAGGATCAAAGCACCTACGGTGTTATGGACATCGGCGGCGATGACCGTGGTGCCTATGCCCTTGGCAGATTTACCCCCTTCATTCTGGAGGAGAATAACTATCGCATGGCCTTTGTGGTCAACTTCTGCCGTCCTCTGACAACCACGGCGGAAGAAGCCCTGGAAGTGATGCGTGAGATCGAAGCTGCCTGCGGAATGAAGTTCACCTGCATCGTACACAACACCAATCTGGGTCCGGAGACCACCTGTGAAACGGTCACCGGTGCCGGAGAGAAACTGAATTCCCTCTGCCGTTTGTCCGGTCTGCCCCTGTGGATGCATGCAGCAACCGCAGAAGTTGCCCGAAAACTGGACGGCCTTGTGCTTTCCATGGAACTGCAGGAAAAATATTTTGATTTACCTACGTAATCAGTTTAGGAGGAATTAGAATGCCAAAGCTCACATTCAACACCGATCTGTGCAAAGGCTGCGGCCTGTGTGTCAGCGCCTGTAAGAAGGGCTGTCTGACCATCGACACCGGATCCATCAACAAAAAGGGTTATTCCCCGGCCGTGATGAAGGATGCAGAAAGCTGCGTCGGTTGTGGTTTCTGTGCCACCATGTGCCCCGACTGCATCATCACCGTGGAAAAGTAAGGAGGTCAAATTATGGCAGAACGCGTACTTATGAAAGGCAACGAGGCCATCGCCGAAGCGGCCATCCGTGCCGGTTGCCGTCACTACTTTGGCTATCCCATTACCCCTCAGACAGAGATCGCTGCTTATATGGCAAAGAAGCTGCCCAAGATCGGCGGTGTGTTCCTGCAGGCGGAAAGTGAGATCGCATCTATCAACATGGTCTACGGCGCAGCCGCTACCGGCACCCGTGTCATGACCTCTTCCTCCAGCCCCGGTATCTCTTTGAAGGCTGAAGGCCTCAGCTATATCGCCGGTTCCGATGTTCCCGCATTCGTGGTCAATGTCCAGCGCGGCGGCCCCGGTCTGGGCGGCATCCAGCCTTCTCAGTCCGATTACTTCCAGGCCACCAAGGGCGGCGGTCACGGCGACTACAGAATGATCGTTCTGGCACCTGCCTCCGTGCAGGAAATGGCCAGTCTGACCATCAAGGGTTTTGATCTGGCTGATAAATACAACATGATTTCTATGATTTTGGCAGACGGCACCATCGGTCAGATGATGGAGCCCATCTCCTTCGAGGATGCTGAAGTCAATACCTATGAAAAGCCCTGGGCTCTGACCGGTACCGAGTGCGCCAGAAAGCACAACATCGTCAACTCTCTGTACCTCAAGCCCGATGAGCTGGAAGCCAAGAACTTCGAACGGTTTGAAAAGTATGCCGTTGTGGAAGAGAACGAGCCTATGTGGGAAGAGTACATGATGGAAGATGCCGAAATCTGCGTCGTGGCCTTCGGTATTGCTTCCCGCGTGGCAAAGAACGCAGTTGTTGCTGCAAGAGCAGAGGGCATCAAGGCCGGTCTGATCCGTCCCATCACTCTGTGGCCCTTCCCCAAGAAGGCTCTGGCTGCAGCAGCAGAGAAGGTCAATGGCTTTGTCAGCGTGGAGCTGAGCATGGGTCAGATGATCGAAGATGTCCGTCTGGCCACCGACTGTAAGAAGCCCGTTGGTCTGTGCAACCGTGCAGGCGGCATGATCCCCAGCCCCGATGAGGTTCTCGAATCTCTGCGGAACGCACAGAAAGGAGTGTATTGAGATGGCAGTTGTTTTTCAGAAACCCAAGTCCCTGACGGATGCGCCCTTCCATTACTGCCCCGGCTGCCCTCACGGTATTATCCACCGTCTGGTCGCTGAAGCTCTCGATGAGCTGGGCATCGAAGGCAAGGCTATCGGTGTTGCACCTGTTGGCTGTGCCGTTATGGCTTACGATTATTTCGCCTGCGATATGATCGAGGCACCCCACGGCAGAGCGCCCGCTGTTGCCACCGGCATCAAGCGCTGCCGTCCCGAAAATATCGTCTTTACCTATCAGGGCGATGGCGACCTGGCTTCCATCGGTATGGCAGAAACTGTCCATTCCGCAGCCAGAAATGAAAATATCACCGTCATCTTCGTCAACAATGCCATTTACGGCATGACCGGCGGTCAGATGGCTCCCACCAGCCTGCCCGGTCAGGTGACCCAGACTTCTCCCTACGGACGCGACGTCAACCACTGCGGTTGGCCCATCCGTGTCTGCGAGATGCTGGCTACTCTGGAAGGCCCTGAGTATGTGACCCGTGTGGCAGTCAACAATGTGAAGAATGTCAACAATGCCAAGAAGGCCATCAAAAAGGCATTCCAGAACCAGATCGAGGGCAAGGGCTTCTCTCTGGTGGAAGTGGTCTCTGCCTGTCCCACCAACTGGGGCATGACTCCCCAGAAGGCATTGGAGTGGGTGGAAAGTGATATGCTGCCTTATTATCCCATCGGTGTCTATAAGGACAGAAGTGCTGCAAAGGAGGAAAAGTAATGAAAACGACGCAAATCCTCATTGCCGGCTTCGGCGGACAGGGTGTTCTGTTTGCCGGTAAGTTTCTGGCCTACAAGGGTCTGAAGGAAGATCTGCAGGTCTCCTGGCTTCCTTCCTACGGTCCCGAGATGCGAGGCGGCACCGCCAACTGCAGCGTGATCCTGTCTGAGACCCCTGTGGGTTCTCCCATTATCACCAATCCCGATGTGCTGATCGCAATGAACCTGCCCTCTCTGCAGAAATATGTGAACGCCGTTGTTCCCGGCGGTCAGATCTATGTGGACAGTGCCCTGATCAACGAAAAGGTTGAGCGTACCGACGTGGAAGTGTTCTACATTCCTGCCACCCAGATGGCAAAAGATGAAGGCATTGCCACCCTTGCCAATATGATCCTTGTGGGTCATGTGCTGCAGAATAGCAGCGAGCTGTCCTTTGAAGGCACAGAAGCTGTTGTCAGCAGCATGGTTCCCCCCAAGAAGGCTGCTCTCGTGGAGCTGAACATGAAGGCTCTGACGATGGGTAAAGAATATCACTAAGTTCGAAAACCCAATTTATATTTTGGAGGTTTTATATTATGAATGCAATGACTGAAATGAGCAACTACCGCCACGAGAAAGTTCTGTTTGTCAACAACGAGAAGGCCGGTCTGAAGGCTATTATCGCTGTACATAACACCAATCTCGGCCCTGCCATCGGCGGCTGCCGTCTGTTCCCCTATGCCAGCTACGACGACGCTCTGTTTGATGTTCTGCGTCTGTCCCGCGGCATGTCCCACAAGAACGCAGTTGCAGGCCTGCCTCACGGCGGCGGCAAGGGCGTCATCATTGCCGATCCTTCCCAGAAGACCGAGGCTATGTTCGAAGCCTTCGGTGAAGCTGTCAACAATCTGGGCGGCGATTACATCACCGCTGAAGACGTCAACACCACCTGTGATGACGCTATGGTCATGCTGCGCAAGACCAAGCACATCTGCGGTCTGCCCATGAACAGCGGCGATCCCTCTCCCTTCACCGCTCGCGGTGTCTGGCAGGGCATCAAGGCTACCGCTAAGGTGGCTCTGGGCCGTGACGATCTGGAAGGCCTGACCATTGCTGTGCAGGGTCTGGGCAAGGTCGGTTATGACCTGTGCCGTCTGCTCCATGAGAGCGGTGCCAAGCTGATCGTTGCAAACCGCAGCAACAAGGCTATGGCTGACAAGGCTGCCGAAGAGTTCGGCGCTGTTGTGGTTCCCACCGAGCAGATCATGGCTCAGGAATGCGATATCTTCTCTCCCAACGCTATGGGCGCCATCCTGAACCCCACCACCATTCCCATGCTGAAGTGCAAGGCCGTTGCCGGCGGCGCCAACAACCAGATTCTGGACGATGCTTCCGGTATCGCTCTGAAGGCTCGCGGCATCTACTATGCTCCCGACTTCGTCATCAACGGCGGCGGTGTCATCAATGCTGCAGCTGAAGTGGACGGCCCCTACAACAAGGAAGCTGTTCTGGAGAAGGTCGACAACATCTACAACTCCATCGAGCACATCCTCTCCGAGTCCAAGAAGACCGGCGAGCCCGAAGGCGTCATCGCCACCCGCTATGCCGAGTCCCTCATCTATCGCTAAACAACAAAAAAACAACCGCGTCCAACAGGACGCGGTTGTTTTTTATGTGACTACTTTTATCCTGCAACCTTGCTGTGCGGGGGGATATTTATTGTGGAAAAACCTGTATATGTGTGATAGACTAAAAGAAAAACCTCTGGGAGAGATCATTTATGAAAAAAATCAGAAGAATTCTGCTCCTTGCCTTTGTGCTGTCCGTCCTTCTGGGCTGCCTGGTGCTCCGTGCCTCTGCGGCTACGGTGGACTACGGTACCTGCGGCACGAACCTCACATGGACGTTGGACGATGCGGGCACCCTGACCATTTCCGGCAGCGGTGCCATGAAGAATTATTCTTCGAGTTCGCTGCCATGGTACAGCAACCGCAGTTCCATTAAAAGAATTGTCATCGGCAACAGCGTGACGAGCATTGGTAATTATGCGTTCTATTACTGCGAAAGACTAGCATCTGTGACGCTTGGAAATAGTGTAGGGAGCATTGGCAGTTATGCGTTTGCAGATTGTACTGCCTTGACCTCAGTGACGATCCCTGACAGTGTGAAGAAAATTAGTGATTATGCGTTTCAGAAATGCTCCAGCCTAACTTCCGTGACGATTGGTAACGGCGTGACGAGTGTTGGTAATTATGCGTTCTATTACTGCGAAAGACTAGCATCTGTGACACTTGGAAAAAGCGTAACGAGTATTGGCAATTATGCGTTTCATAACATCCGACTTTCTTCTGTGACGTTTCCCGATAGTGTGACTAGTATTGGCAATAATGCGTTCAATAACTGCGACAACCTCTCTTCTGTGACATTGCCAAATAGCGTGAAGCGTATTGGTGACGATGCGTTCTCTTACTGCGACAGGTTGACTTCCGTGACGATCAGCAACAGTGTGACAAACATTGGTGTTTATGCGTTCGGTGGCTGTCCGTCTTTGTATTCGATCAACGTTGCGTCTGCAAATCAAAGCTTTTGCGATATATCTGGTGTGCTTTTCAGTAAGGATATGGAAAAATTAATTGCTTATCCCGCAGGTAGATACGGCGGATACATCATCCCTAATGGAGTGAAAACCATCGTTGAAGGAGCGTTCTCTGGTTGTGAAGACTTAACCGCAGTGATAATTGCTGATAGTGTAACAACTATCGGAATTAATGCGTTTGGTAGTTGTTATAGATTGTCATCAGTGACAGTTCCTGACAGCGTGACGAGCATTGGTAGTGGTGCTTTTGTTGGCTGCCAAAATCTTAAAAAAATCAATTTTGAGGGTAATGCACCTTCGGTTACTTCTGCATCAGGATACCCGTCATTCCCGACCAGCGTTACACTGTACTATCTTCCTGATACTATCGGCTGGACGACTAGCAATTCTTACAATCCATCTGCTGGCACATGGAATGGATATAAAATTGCGCTCTGGGAAGATGGTTGTGTTGCGAAAATCGGAGATAGACTTTATGTTAAATTATCTAAGGCAGTTGAGGCTGCAGAAGAAAACAGCATTATTGACCTGTTGAAAGACAGCAACGAAGCCATCTCCATTTCAAAATGCCTGACAATCAATCGTAACGGATATACGGCTTTTGGTTTAACAGCTAATGTGAATTATGAAATTGTTGAGACAGAGACGGAATATGTGACAAAACGATATGCAGCTAAAATCGGCGAAACCTATTTTAAAAGCTTGTCCGATGCCGTTGAAGCTGCCCAAAATAACGATACCATCAACTTGTTGATGGATTCCGACGAAGAAGTCAAAATCGAAAAGAATTTGACTATCAAACGCAATGGCTTTGCCGCGTCCAAATTGGTAGTGAATATGAATTACGATTTTGTCACTACAAATGTGGAATACAAGAGTGTTCGATATGCAGCCAAAATCGGAAATTGCTACTACAAGACTCTGTCTGCTGCCATTGTTGCCGCAGATAACAGAATTATTCAAATGGTGGACAACAGTAGTGACGAAATAATTTTAGATAAGAATGTCGTTATCTATCGTAATGGCTATACAGCGTCCGGTCTGTCTGGAAGCAAAGACCTCGAACTAATTATCACGGAAGAGTGTTATGCGGTCGGCAGCAGGATTGTTGCATCCGGAACTTGCGGAGATGATCTGATTTGGGTACTGACAGAAGATAACATTCTGTTTATCTCCGGCACCGGTGAAATAAGCGATTACACCTCCGGAGCGCCTTGGTATTCCCATCGCCGATCCATTGGGAAGGTGGTCATTGAAGAAGGTGTGACTTCTATCGGTGACTGCGCATTCCTCATGTGCAATGCCATTGAGGAAGTGGTGCTTCCCGGTACATTGCAGTCCATCGGTACAGAAGCCTTCTGCAGCTGTGCCGCTTTGGAAAGTATAACGATCCCTGCCCGTGTAACGGGAATCGGAGAATATGCCTTCGATGACTGCGGCCTGACTGCTGTGTACTTTGAGGGCAGCGCACCTACCGTGGGCAACGGAGCCTTCAGCAAAAAGGAAGTTACCCTCTATTATGACCCCTCCATGTCCGGCTGGACCGACAGCGAAGTCTACAATGCCGATGCAGGCACATGGAATGGCTATAAGCTGGCTGTCTGGAGCGATATCTGCGTGGCAAAGATCGGTGATGTCCTCTACGGCACCTTGAGCGATGCCGTTGAAGCTGCCGAAAATAACGCTGTTATTGAACTGTTGATGGATACTGCGGAATCCGTCACCGTGGACAAGAACCTGACCGTCAACCGAAACGGCTGTACCGCCTCCGGTCTGACTGCCGATCCCAACTACGATTTCATCATTACGGATGAAGCCTATGTGTCGGAACGGTATGCAGCCAAGGTCGGCAATGTTTATTATAAGACCCTGTCCGCAGCCGTTGCGGCTGCAGACGGTGTGGTAGATCTGGTGGACAACAGCAGGGAAATTGTTATCGTGAACAAGAACCTGACGGTCAACCGCAACGGCTACACTGCCACCGGTCTGGTTGCTCATCCCAACTACAATTTCATCGTTACCGAAGCGTCCTATGTGACGGAACGGTATGCAGCCAAGGTCGGCAATATTTATTATAAGACCCTGTCCGCAGCCGTTGCAGCTGCAGACGGAGTGGTTGATCTGGTGGACAACAGCGAGGAAGCCGTTACCGTGACCAAGGCACTGACCGTCAACCGCAACGGCTATACTGCCTCCGGTCTGACAGCCGGAGAAGGCTGCCTGATCCTTACGGAAGCAGATGCATACGTGGTGTTGGACAATATCCGTTCTGCCGGTGACTGCGGCAGCGCCAAGTGGAGACTGACCAACGACGGCGTTCTGACCGTCTACGGCAGCGGTGACATGGCAAACTATACGACTGATGCCCCGTGGTATGACGATCGCCGCAGTATCGGTTCCGTTGTCATTGAAGACGGTGTGACCTCCATTGGCAACAGCGCATTCCTCATGTGCGTTAACCTGACGGAAGTGACCATTGCCGGCAGTGTGACCTCCATCGGAATGGATGCGTTCTACAATTGCAGAAATCTGACAGAAGTGACGATCCCTGCAAGTGTGGAAACAATCGGAGACTATGCGTTTGACGGCTGCGGCAGTCTGGAAAAGGTGACCTTTGAAGGCAATGCTCCCAGCATTGGAAACGATGCTTTTGATGCAGATATGACCACTCTCTACTACATCCCTGGCATGACCGACTGGACGGACAGTGAAGCCTACGATGCCGCAGCCGGCACTTGGAACGGTTATCAGTTGGCAGTTTGGAAAGAAATGGCTCCCGAAGAGCCCACCATTCTGGAAGGCAAGCTGGCATCGATCGAAGTTTCTCTCGACTCCGA
>JAZNLL010000026.1:0-4165 GCA_045579045.1 Candidatus Avilachnospira sp. | reverse complement strand
CTCTTTGCGGCAGTTGCTCAATGGCTTGACGCAGAGCAATTTGATCGAGCAATCTTTCTTCGGTCTGCGTATCTGCCATAAGGTGTTCCAAAGAAAAGCCTTCGTCTCCAATTTGCCGGTAGATCGAATCAACACAGGCTGTTGCGTTCTCAGCCATAGCGATTTCTTCCGGTGTCAGACCTGTCTGCCTTGAGATCTCATTGACAGTTGGCTCTCTGCCCAATGCACTGATAAGATGATTGCGGATGGATTTGATTGTTGCAGCCTGTTCCTTCAATGTTCTGGAGACCTTCACTGTGCCATCATCCCGAAGAAATCTTCGTATTTCACCAGAAATTTTTGGTACAGCGTATGTAGAAAACTGTGTACCAAATTCTGTATCAAATCCGTCAATCGCTTTTAAAAAGCCAAGACACCCCAATTGGTACAGATCGTCTGCATCCACTCCCCTGCCAAAGTAGCGTTTGGCAACAGACCATACCAAACCGGAATTGTCCACGATTAGCTTTTCCTTTGCCGTTTTATCACCGGACTGCGCCTTTTTCAAAAGTTCATTCAAGACCGACCGCCTCTCTTCAGGATCTTACGCTTCATATGTACCGTGGTTCCTTTACCGATCTTTGAACTCACCTTCAATTGATGCATAAAGCTTTCCATAATTGTGAAGCCCATACCGCTTCGCTCTTCACCACCGGTGGTATACATAGGCATTCTGGCCTGATCGATATCCTCAATACCGGCTCCCTTATCCTTAATAAGAATGTCCAGAACATTATTTTTGAGGATGCGGCACCGTACCGTGATTTTTCCGATGGAATTGGGATAGGCATGAACAATACAATTCGTTACCGCTTCTGACACGGCGGTCTTAATATCTCCCAGTTCATCCAATGTGGGATCCAGCTGCGCTGCAAAGCTGGCAACCGCACTCCTGGCAAAACCTTCATTGACGGATTTGCTCGGAAACTCCAGCACCATTTGATTTTCATACTTCATAATTTTCATCTCTCCTCTGCGTTTCTATAATGCGATCTATACCGGCTGCACTCAAAACCCTCCATGGCTGTTTAGAAACATTCTTTAAACTCAGCGAGCCACCCAGTTCCTTCATTCGGCGATAGGTGTGAATCACAATGGCGATGCCGCTGGAGTCCATAAATGTTATTCCCTTGAAATCCAGCACACAGGTCATGGGCATGAACTGATTGATTTTATCAGCGATATTATGCAGGGCATTTTTTGCGCCATGATGGTCAATTTCTCCATTGAGCGCGATTGTTAAGTGTTTTTCCTGCAAGAAACTGGTTAATTGCACCATACTTCCTCCTATGTATAAAAAATAGACACGCATAGAAATCTATGCGTGTCTATTATAGAAGTTATGACATTCTTTTTCTGTCGAAGGACAGAAGGCCTCTTACTTTTTCAGTCTGGCTTCGCTTTCCTTCAGCTGCTGCAGCAGGCTTTCTGCCTTCTCCAGCTTCTCACGCTCCATAGCGACCACGTTTTCGGGTGCACGGGCGACAAAATTCTCGTTCGTCAGCTTACCCTTCAGACCGGCAATGTTCTTCTCGGCCTTCTCAATTTCCTTAGCCAGACGAGCCAGTTCCTTCTCCATGTCCACCAGCTCATTCATGGGCATATACATAGCTGCATCGGCGGTAACGGCAGAGACCATATCAGCGTGGCCCTCGGGAGCGGTATCGCAGACGATCAGTTCGCTGGCATAGGCCAGCTTGGTAATGAAGCCTTCGCCACGGGAGAAGATATCAGCCTTGTCCGTCACGATATAAAGTGTAGACTTTCTGGAGGGAGGAACATTCAGATCGGCACGGCGGTTACGAACGGCACGAATGGCATTCATAACGCTTTCCATAGCATCTTCTTCCTGACGGAAATTCAGTTCCTCAGTGTACTCGGGCCACTGTGCCTTCATGAGATAATTGCCTTCATGAGGAATGGCCTGCCAGATCTCTTCTGTGATGAAGGGCATAAAGGGATGCAGCATTCGCAGGAACTGATCCAGAACATAGACCAGAGTCTGCTGTGCCACCAGTTTGCTCTCCTCATTCTCGGAATACAGGCGCGACTTGGTCAGCTCAATATACCAGTCGCAGTAGTTATCCCAGATAAAATCATAGACCTTGGCAGAAGCAACACCCAGCTCGTAGTTATCCAGATTTTCGGTAACTTCCTTCACAAGCTTGTTCAGCTTGGAGCGAATCCACTTGTCCTCGATCTCCAGCTTGGAAGCATCGGGCAGCTTGTTCTCCTCAATAGTCATGTTCATCATGACATAGCGGCTGGCATTCCAGATCTTATTGGCAAAGTTACGCATGGCCTCGCACTTTTCCACGTAGAAGCGCATGTCATTGCCGGGGCTGTTGCCGGTGATCAGGTTGAAGCGCAGGGCATCGGCGCCGTACTTATCGACCATTTCCAGAGGATCGATGCCGTTGCCCAGAGACTTGGACATCTTACGGCCCTTATCGTCGCGAACCAGACCATGAATAAACACAGTATGGAACGGAGCCTGCTTGGTATGCTCGCAGCCGGAGAAGATCATTCTGGAAACCCAGAAGGTAATGATATCATAACCGGTAACCAGAACGCTGGTGGGATAGAAATAATCCAGATCCTCGGTATTGTTGGGCCAACCCATGGTGGAGAAGGGCCACAGTGCAGAGGAGAACCAAGTATCCATGACATCGGGATCGCGCTCAATATTGGCGCTGCCGCAATGCTCGCACTTGGTAGGATCGGTTTCTGCAACAGTCATCTTGCCGCAGTCGGCGCAGTACCAGACAGGAATCTGATGACCCCACCACAGCTGACGGGAAATGCACCAGTCATGGAGGTTTTCCATCCAGTTGATATAGTTCTTGGTGAAACGGTCAGGAACGAACTTCGTTTCGCCGTCACGGACAACACGGATGGCTTCCTCGATCATGGGTCCCATCTTAACAAACCACTGTGCAGAAACAATGGGTTCCACATCATTGCCGCAGCGATAGCAGGTACCAACGTTGTGCTGATGCTCTTCGACCTTCTCCAGCAGACCCAGTTCCTCCAGATCGGCCACGATGACCTTTCTGGCTTCATAGCGATCGAGACCCTGGTATTTGCCGCCCAGCTCGTTGACCTTGCCGCTGTCATCCAGAACACGAATCATTTCCAGATTATGACGCAGGCCGACTTCGAAGTCGTTGGGGTCGTGAGCAGGAGTCATCTTGACACAGCCGGTGCCAAATTCCATTTCGCAGTACTCATCGCCCACGATGGGAATTTCACGGTTCATCAGCGGCAACAAGCTCTTCCTGCCAATCAGATCCTGATAACGGGCATCCTCGGGATGGACAGCCACACCGGAGTCGCCCAGCATGGTTTCGGGACGGGTAGTTGCCACAACGATGTAGCGGCCTTCCTCACCGACGATGGGATACTTGATGTGCCACAGATTACCGGGCTTGTCCTTGTACTCAACCTCAGCATCGGACAGGGCGGTGATACAGTTGGGGCACCAGTTGACAATGCGGGAACCCTTGTAGATCAGACCCTTATTGTACATCTCGACAAACACATGACGGACAGCCTTGCTCAGACCCTCGTCCATGGTGAAGCGCTCACGGCTCCAATCACAGGACGCACCCAGCTTCTTCTGCTGCTCGACAATACGGTTGCCGTACTGATGCTTCCAGTCCCATACGCGCTCCAGGAACTTATCGCGACCGAGATCGTGACGGCTCAAGCCTTCCTTCTTGCGCAGCTCTTCCTCAACCTTGATCTGGGTAGCAATACCTGCATGGTCGGTGCCGGGAAGCCACAGAGCTTCATAACCCTGCATCCGCTTGAAGCGAATGAGGATATCCTGCAGGGTGCAGTCCATGGCATGACCCATGTGCAGCTGACCGGTGACGTTGGGTGGCGGCATAACGATAGAGAAAGGCTTCTTATCCTTGTTGACTTCAGCCTTAAAGCAGTCGTTTTCCATCCACATCTTATAGATTCCATCTTCTACAACCTTGGGGTCGTAGACCTTCGGCAGTTCTCTTGCCATAATTTTCACTCCTAATTCCGTGTAAAAATAGAAAACGCCCTGAGCAATAGCTCAGGGCGGAATTTCTCCGTGGTACCACCTGAATAAGTCGGATCGTAGCCATGTCGT
>JAZNLL010000025.1:0-3211 GCA_045579045.1 Candidatus Avilachnospira sp. | reverse complement strand
ACCTGCCAGGTCGGCATCGAAGACGACCAGATCGGGATACTTTTCAGCCAGTTCTACCAGAGCTTTGCCGTAAGCGGCACGAGTTGCAATATTTTCACCCATGATTTAACCCTCCAGTTCCTTGATCTTGGCTTCCAGCTCGGCCTGAGCCTGAGCCATCTGCTCATCGTTGGGGGCCTTGCCATGCCAGCCGGCATTGTCTTCCATGAAGGAAACGCCCTTGCCCTTAACGGTCTTGGCGAGGATCATGGTGGGCTTACCCTTGGTTGCTGCAGCTTCTGCGTAAGCAGCGGAGATCTCATCAATGTTGTGGCCATCGACCTTGATCACATGCCAGCCGAAGGCTTCCAGCTTCTTATCCAGAGGCTCGGAGGGCATAACATCGCAGGTACGGCCGGCGATCTGCAGACCGTTGACGTCGATGCAGGCGCACAGGTTGTCCAGATTGTACTTGGCAGCGGACATGAAGGCTTCCCAGACCTGACCTTCGGCGATTTCGCCGTCGCCCAGGATGGAGTAGACGCGGTAGTCCTTCTTGGCGACCTTGCCTGCCAGAGCCATACCCACAGCAGTGGAGATACCCTGACCCAGGGAGCCGGTGGACATATCAACGCCCTTCACATGGTGCATTTCCACGTGACCGGACATATGACCGTCGATGCGACGGAACATCTTGAGGTCTTCCACAGGGAAGAAGCCCTTCAGGGCCAGCACAGGGTACAAAGCAGGAGAGCAGTGACCCTTGGACATGACAAAACGGTCGCGATCGGCCTTACGGGGATCGTTGACGTCAACGTTCATCACATCAAAATACAGAGTGGTCAGCACATCGAGGCAGGACAGGGAGCCGCCGGGATGGCCGGAAGCCGCACCGTGAACCATCTGCACAGCCAGCAGTCTGGCCTTGGCAGCATTCAGTGCGATCAGATTGCGCTTGGACTGATCCATAATATCGAAATCCTTTCCTTTGTTTTCATATTGGTAGGTTTCATTTCTATCCACAGTAAATCATACACCATTCAACAGAAATTTTCTACCCTTTTTTAGAAATTTTCCGTGGTTTTTTGTGGGTTTTAGTTTTTCAGGCTCTGCATGGGCGCAGGAATTCTGCCGCCGCGAGCCACAAATTCCTCAGCACTTTCGGGATGGACAGGCATGACGGGTGCTTCACCAAGCAGACCGCCGAATTCCACCATATCGCCCACCTGCTTGCCTACGGCAGGAATGATGCGCACAGCGGTGGTCTTGGAGTTGACCATGCCGATGGCGGCTTCATCTGCGATGATGGCAGAGATGGTGGAGGCAGGGGTATCGCCGGGGACGGCGATCATATCCAGACCCACGGAGCAGACGCAGGTCATGGCCTCCAGCTTGTCCAGGGTCAGCACGCCGGACTGAGCGGCGGCGATCATACCCTCGTCCTCGGACACGGGAATGAATGCACCGGACAGACCGCCCACGCTGGAAGAAGCCATGACGCCGCCCTTTTTGACGGCATCGTTGAGCAGCGCCAGTGCGGCGGTAGTGCCGTGGCAGCCGCAGGTCTCCAGACCCATGGCTTCCAGAATTCTGGCAACGCTGTCGCCCACAGCAGGGGTGGGAGCCAGAGACAGATCCACCACACCGAAAGGCACATTGAGCCGACGGGAGGCCTCCTGTGCCACCAGCTGACCCATACGGGTGATGCGGAAAGCAGTCTTTTTGATGGTCTCCGCCACCACATCCAGAGGCTGACCCTTACATTCCTGCAAAGCGTGATAGACCACACCGGGTCCGGACACGCCCACATTGATGACGGTCTCCGGTTCGCCGACACCGTGGAAAGCGCCTGCCATGAAGGGATTATCCTCCACAGCGTTGCAGAAGATGACCAGCTTGGCACAGCCCATGCCGCCATTGTCGGCAGTGAGGGCAGCGGCTTTTTTCACGGTCTCGCCCATGAGCTTCACCGCATCCATATTGATACCGGCCTTGGTGGAGCCCACATTGACACTGGAGCAGACCACATCGGTGGTTGCCAGCGCTTCGGGAATAGACTGGATCAGTCTGCGGTCGCCGGAGGTCATGCCCTTCTGCACCAGAGCGGAAAAACCGCCGATGAAATTGACACCGCACTCCTTGGCAGCCCGATCCATGGCGATGGCAAAGGGTACAAAATCTTCCGTCTCGGAAGCCCCTGCCACCAATGCCATGGGGGTGACGGAAATACGTTTGTTGATAATGGGAATACCCAGTTCCTTTTCGATCCGCTGACCGGTGGGCACCAGATTCTGTGCACAGCGGCAGATCTTGTTATAAATCTTTTCCGCAGCGGCTTTGGGATTGGGATCTGCGCAGTCCAGCAAGGTAATACCCATGGTGACGGTACGGATATCCAGATGCTGGTTGGAGATCATATCCACCGTCTGCATAATATCATGATGGGAAATCAGCATGGCGTCCTCCCATCAAATTCTGTGCATGGCGTGGAAAATATCTTCCCGCTGGATGCGGATGGTCAGACCGGTCTCGGCTTCCTTCTCTTTCAGAGCTTCGCCGATCTCGTCAAAGGTCTTGGAAGACTTTTCCGTGTCCACCAGCATAATCATGGTAAAATAATCGTGCATGACTGTCTGGCTGATGTCCACAATATTGATCTTCATACCGGCCAGCATGGTGCAGATCTCACCGATGATACCCACCCGGTCCAGACCAACCACAGTCAGAATTGCTTTCATAAAGGTTCCTCCTTTTGTCAACAGGGACAGTCTGTTCAGACTGTCCCTGCAAAAAACTTAATAAGCCATCTTGTCAGCCAGCCACTGCTTCAGCTCGCTGATGGGCACACGGACCTGCTCCATGGTATCGCGGTCACGGACGGTGACAGCGTTGTCGGCAGGAGTGTTGTCATCGCCGACAGTCTCGAAGTCCACGGTGATGCAGTAGGGGGTGCCGATCTCATCCTCACGGCGGTAGCGCTTGCCGATGGAACCGGCTTCGTCATAGTCCACCATGAAGTCCTTGCGGAGCATCTCATAAACTTCCTGTGCCTTGGGTGCCAGCTTCTTGCTCAGAGGCAGCACAGCAGCCTTGAAGGGAGCCAGAGCGGGATGGAAGTGCATGACCACACGGACATCGTCGTTGCCGTTCTTGTCCTGACCGACCACTTCTTCGTCATAGGCTTCCACCAGGAAGGCCAGGGTCACACGGTCAGCACCCAGAGAGGGCTCGA
>JAZNLL010000024.1:0-10249 GCA_045579045.1 Candidatus Avilachnospira sp. | reverse complement strand
TTAAATATAGGGGTATAGCTCAATTGGTAGAGCGGCGGTCTCCAAAACCGTAGGCTCAGGGTTCAAGTCCTTGTGCCCCTGCCAAAACAAAAACCACCCGTTGGGGTGGTTTTTGTTTTGTTCTCGATGCGGACAAGGACTTGAACCCCAAGGGGGCTCGCGCCGTAAAAAAACAGTCCGGTGGACTGTTTTTTAGGTGAGAGGTGCGCAGACGGGTACCGCGAGCAATACGAGCGGTCGTCAAGCAGTGCAGGAAATCTTTGATTTCCTGCGTCCTTGTGCCCCTGCCAAAAGCACTTGCTTCGGCAAGTGCTTTTTTGTTGCATTGACCTCATTTTTTACTTATAATAGTCTTGAGGTGATGATTATGAAGAGGATGCTTCAGATGTCTCTGTTTGATAGGATTCTTTTTCTTGCTCAGATCCTAATTTCTGCTGCTGTGATCACCTTTTCCATGCTGCAGCTGCTTGGCTTCCTTGATTTTGGTCAAGCGATTGCCGTACCTTTGCTTGGCCTTCTTGAGCTTTTGCAAGGTATTCGGGAATGGAAACAATGCAGGAGTATGGCTGTAATTAGTTTTGCGGTTGCGGGATTTATTTTTGCGTGTACTGCTGCCGTATGGTTTTTGTAACAGGAGGTTCATATGTTGTTTTTAGAATATCCCCCTTGCAGCACCTGCAAGAAAGCGAAGTCTTGGCTGGACGAGCATCAAATCACGTATGCTGCTCGACATATTAAAGAGAACAATCCGACTTATGAAGAACTGCGGGATTGGTATAAGCGAAGCGGACTGCCTCTGAAACGTTTCTTTAACACCAGTGGTTTGGTTTATCGTTCTCTCGGCTTGACGGACAAACTTCCAACCATGACGGAGGAGGATCAGATGAAGCTTCTGGCCACAGACGGTATGCTGGAAAAGCGTCCTCTTTTGGTTTTGGAAGATCAGGTGCTGGTCGGATTTAGGGTTTCCGAGTGGGAAACCGCTCTCCTAAAATAATATTTTAAAAGAGGAAGCTGTATTTTTGCGGCTTCCTCTTTTGTGTCCTCTTTTTTGGACTTGCTGTGTTTTATAATGCAGATATAAAAAGAAGGAGGAGCGAGAATGCGTTACAAAATCGGTTTTGATGTGGATTATTCTGAGAAGAAGTCGGAAACCGCTTGCTCTGTACCCTGTGAAGTTCAACCTCGCAGATCGGTGGTGCAGGTGTATTTTCCATGCAGAAAGACATCCTGGTCTTATTACAATGACCGTTTCGACCTGAAGGTTGGTGACTTTGTTTTCGTGGAAGGCAAGTTGGAGGGGCAGCTGGGACGGGTAAGAGAAGTGAAGTATAACTTTAAAATCAAGCCTGCTGACTACAGACGTGTCATTTCTGTGGCTGATACGGATGTCAGGGGTCGGTTTCATATGGCTGGATCCCATTTTGTTACCTTCGATCCTCTGGCAATCCCTGTAGAGAAAATCAGAGGCTGGTACAAGCCCCTCGTGGAAGCTGATGATGAATTCCTTTTCGGTACAGATGAAACTGTTTTTTCTCTCAATGACCTCAAGGGAATGCAAATCCCACCGGCTGTTGCAGAGCGTGGGCATGAATACTATATGGACTCGCGCGTTGTTTATCTTTGTATTGACGGGTGCAAGGGCTATGCAATCGTGCATGGGCAGATGCCTTATGAAGTCGAGTTCGACTACAGCAACGGAGAAATTCGTAATCTGACCTGTACTTGCTTCTGCAGCGGTAACTGCAAACACGAATTTGCTGCAATGCTGCAGTTGAAGGAGACTCTGGAGTTGATCGGCAAGCATTATGCAAAGGAACACGAACACGCGGATTATTTTGCAGTAATAGCCAGAGATGTATTGTTGGACTTTGCTGTAAATTCCCATGAGACGGGTAGTTTTGTACTATAAGGAGAAATGATTATGAAAAGACCGGATGATTTTCTTGCGTTTTTGATGACAACCGAGGGCAAGGATACTGATACCTATGATTGGGTGAGCCGACTGCCGGGATGGTTACTGCCGGTGCTCCTGCTCCTCTGGGCATTATTAGGATAAAGAAAAACCCCGAATGTCCAAAACATTCGGGGTTTTAATTGTTATCCGCGATCATAGCAGAAACTTCCTTTCTATTCAATTAAGGAAAATAAAAAATCTCCTGCCGTCCTGCAGGAGCATTCGACTGGTTCAGCGATCGCTGACACGGGTTTCTTCTTCTGCAAAGATCAGATCATCGATATCGGGCTTGTTCTGGCGCATATTACGTCACCTCCTTACTTGAAGCTGACCTTATCATACACCTGTTTTTCGAAAATTTCAAGCAAAAAATGAAAAATTATGTTAACTTTCTGTAAAAATCTACGGATTGCGCTTCCGGGGTAAGACCATATCCCATATATAGTGGCTGTCTTTAGGCTTCCAACATCCCAGAATCATCAGAAGGGAAATGGAAAGAATCAGAAAGATGCTGCCGCCGGTCAAAATGCTGCCTAACTTTGGGGCAGTGGGTACAAAATGTCTTACAAACCAGATGCAGACACAGACGGTGACTGTGGTGAATATCAGAAACCGCCTGCCGGGATCAGCGTCGGTTAGTTTCAGCAAGCGCACAAGGCTGAGACTAAAGTTCACCAGATGGGTAAAGAAATATGTGAAGTAATACCCGGCGATACCATAACGGGGAAGCGTGAGAAACAAGAATACTACGTCCAACAGATTGGTCAGGGTATTTACCCGAACACAATAGACCTGTTCGCCCAATCCTTTGTGCATCCCATCCACGATGCAGTCCAGATACAGCATGGGAATCAGAGGCGCGAACCACTGCAGATAGACACCGGCATCGGTGCTTTTGTAGAGAAGGTAACCCAGTGGCTCTGCCAGTACATATAAGGTTCCGGCCACCAGTGCAGAGAACAGAACCCCCATGTGCAGGCAGGTCTCTGCCAGATGTTTGATGCGCTGGTGGTTTTTCTGGGCTCTGCACCGAGCCAGCTCCGGCACCAGAAGGTCTGCCACAGCATAGAGAACGGTGCTTGGAAAGAGAAGTACAGGAAAGACCATACCTTGTATAGTACCATAGTCTGCCATGGCCTTCACACGGGAACCGCCGCAACGGGCAAGTCCGTAGGGAATGAGAAACTGTTCCAGCGTGCCAAGTCCGGAACGGAGATAATCATTGAGTGCCACAGGCACGCACAGACGGCCTAACCTTTTGCCCATGTCCAGATCGTCGTCGGATCTGCCATACCGGCGGAAATCGGCAAGGAGCATCCAAAGAAGCACCGCCACGGAACCGACAGATGCCAGTGCACTGCCGCCGACAATGGAAGCGCAGGCATGAGACTGATCTCCCTGCACACCCAGACCCAGCAGCCAGACCGTTAAGCCTACGGAGGCCACACGGTCTGCGATCTCTACAGCCACCAGCTTTCTGACCTGATTTGTAGCTGTGAAATAACCGGCTAAGATGGTGCTGAGACAGGTAAGCGGCAAAGTAAGCCCCAGAAGCCGCAGACTGGCCACAGCCTGCAAATCTCTGACAAAGAGATCCGCAATGGGAACGGCAAAAAAAGCCATACCTGCGCCAACAAAGGTGCTGAGAAAAAGACCAACACCGACACACCACACCATGGCCTGGCGGATTCCACTGTATCGGCGCAGACCGTACTCTTCTGCCGAAAGATACATAGCCGCCACCCGAAGGCCGGAGGTACCCAGAGTGATGGCAAATCCATTGACCGTGAGGATCAGCTGCAGCAAACCGATGCCGGCGGCGCCGATCTGTCCGGTCAGATAGACCTGAAATAATATGGAAACGCCTCGCATGGCCAGATTGGCGATGGTCAGCAAAAGTGTACTCTGTGCAATGGAACTGCGTGTACCCATGGACATCCCTCCTTGTCCAAAGGTATGCACCCTGCTGTTTGAAAATGCAAAAACCCCACAGAGCCGAAGCCCTGTGGGGTTGGATGTACGGGATCAGTTGAGCTGGAAGGTATAGTACACAGCTGCAATGAACTCCACGGCGATGGCAGCGAACATGCAGTAGTAGGCGAACAGACCGCCCAGCAGGGGGATGCAGGCAGCACACACGAGCCAGAGTGCATTGGCGATGTACAGCAGGGCAGGAGCGGCTTTTGCACCAAAGAGACGAACGCGGAACTTACCCAGACTGAGGAAACCCTTGTTGGCATAGGCCATACGGCAGCACAGGGTCGTAGCAGCCAGAACCAGAACCAGAATGACCAGAACAGTCACGTTCTTGGCTGTCCAGTAAAGTCCTTTACTGAAGCTGAAGAACACGCCGCCGGCTGTAACCGTGGACAGGGAGAACAGGAAGAACTCCCAGCGGTACAGTTGGTAAATAATGTACTGGATCAGTACAGCGAAAATCAGGAAATACAGGAACGTGAAATCTGCCACGCCGGAAACACGCATGCTGCGGCCAATAGCGGCGATCAGAAGACCTGCCACCAGGAACCAGGGAGCAATGGCACGGGCGATTTTGTTCTTCCACAGGAAGCACACAACTGCAGAAACAACAGCCAAAATCAAACCCACCAGTGCAATGATGTTCGTATGGTCATAGAGAGCGGTAAAACCTTCGATAGTTGCGTAGTAGCTGCGCAGAGAGCGTAAGCCCAGCAGACAGACACAGGCTGCCACCAGGGCGATCATGACCTTATAGACTGCAGAGTCGTCATTGGGCTTCTGCAGCTTTTCCTTTGTCATGTTTCTTTTTGTTGCCATATTGATTCCATTCCTTATGTTCAGATTAACCAAGCTCATCCGCAGCGTAGAGCAATGCGGAGAGGGCACACAGCGGTGCCGTTTCACAGCGAAGGATCCGGGGACCCAGAGAACAGACCTCCATACCGGCATCGGAAGCCTTCTGGACTTCCTGCTCCGTGAGACCGCCTTCGGGACCTGTCATCAGGGCAGCAGTGGTAAAGCGCGTTGCTTCAACCGCCGCCTTCAGAGATCGGGTTCGTTCATTTTCGTAAAAGAGTGCAGAAAACTCTGCCTGAGAAGCGCGGCTGACAGCAGCATCAAAGCTGTCCAGTGCCAGTACCTGAGGGATTCGTCCCCGTCCGGACTGCTCCGCAGCAGAGACGGCGATCTTCTGCCAACGTTCCAGTTTTTTGGAAAGAGACTTGGAATCGGGTCGGGAGACACTTCTGGAGCAGGGGAATACGACGATTTCGCTTGCACCCAACTCGGTGGCCTTCTGGATCACGTGTTCAAACTTGTCGGCCTTGGGAAAACCCATGTAAATGCTGCACCGGAGGTTCGGCTCTGCCTTGGAAGGCTCGACCTGTAAAATATCCAGAGAGAGCTGTCCGTTGGAGAGATCTGTCACAGCGCATTGGGCTTCCATACCCTGACCGTCGCAGAGGATGACCTGATCGCCGGCAGTCAGCCGCAGGACTTTGGCGTGGGCAGCCTGTTCGCCAACCAGAACAGCATGACCGACCTGTAAGGTGTCGGGATCAACAAAAAATCTGGGCAAAACCAATGCCTCCCGGGTCAGAATTGAAAAAGACCATTCAGTCGCAAAATGTATTATAACAGAAGAAGGTTACTTTCGCAACAGGAAAAGTTGGGAAAGGTCACAATATGTAATACTTTTCTCGCGGAGAAATCAGCGGTCCGGGACAAGATGTTGTGTAAGAAATATAAAAACCCCCGACTGCGCAGCAGCGGGGGATGGTGCGGGAGATGAGACTCGAACTCACACGCCATAGGACACACGCACCTCAAACGTGCCTGTCTACCATTCCAGCACTCCCGCATATGGAACATTCGATTTCCGAATGCTTGAATATTATATCTGTTCAGGTATCGTTTGTCAACAGTTTTTTCCACCAACGAATGTAGCAAAAGCAAAACCCCTGCTGCATTGCAGCAGGGGTCATTATCGCTGTGTGATTGATTAGGCCAGCTTGTTCAGCTTCAGGGTAGCGCTGCTCTTCTTGCGGGCAGCGGTATTCTTATGCAGAATTCCCTTCTTGACAGAAACGTCAATGGTCTTGACGACTGCCTTGTAAGCGCTATCGGCCTGCTCACGGTTACCCTCAGCCAGGGCAGCGTCGAACTTCTTCAGCGTGCTCTTCAGAACGGACTTAGCAGCTCTGTTCTTTTCATTGCGAATAGCAGTACGCAGAACATCCTTCTTAGAAGACTTAATGTTGGGCATTGTTACACCTCCTCCAATAGCGTTACATGGGAATTCAAACAACCTCATGCAGAAATACATTATAGCGAAACCTTCCCATAAAATCAAGTGTGATTTTTGAGTTTTTTTAAAAATTTTTGCATATTTTTTCCTTGAAAGGAGAGAATTTTTTGGAAGGAGTGTGAAAATATGGCGAGAAGAACGGATTTGGCTATGGAAGCCAGAGAGATTTGGCAGGAAAATGCCGGAGAAACCACTCGTCTGCCCGGTGTCAGAGCCAGGGAACATACCTCAAAAGGGATCACCACAACGGTGGTTGAGATTTTGGATCAGAGAGGCGTCCGCGCTTTGGAAAAGCCGGAGGGCACCTATGTGACTGTGGAACTGGACCGAAATACTTTGAGAGAGCCGGTGGGCTTTCATCGGGCTTCTGCCAAGCTGGGAAAGGAACTGGCAGCTCTGATGCCGAAAAACGGCCCTGTTTTGGTGGTCGGTCTGGGCAATGAAGCGGTGACACCCGATGCCATCGGACCCCAGTGCCTGCGTCATCTGGTGGTCACACGGCATCTGGGCAGCCGTTTTCCACAGCTTCGCCCTGTCAGTGCCATTGCGCCGGGGGTGCTGGGGGTTACGGGTCTGGAAAGTGTGGAAGTGGTAAGAGGTGTGGTGGAACGGTCAAAGCCTTGCTGCGTCGTGGTGGTGGACGCGCTGGCAGCCAGAAAAATGGAACGGCTCTGCTGCACGGTGCAGCTGGCAGATACGGGAATTACCCCCGGCTCCGGTGTGGGTAACAGTCGTGCC
Organism: Candidatus Avilachnospira sp.; assembly: GCA_045579045.1. GTDB lineage: Bacteria > Bacillota > Clostridia > Oscillospirales > Oscillospiraceae > Avoscillospira. Next base: position 3,269 of record JAZNLL010000024.1, on the reverse strand, counting down.
TGCTTCGACCGGGAGACTTTGGGTGTGCCGGTGATTGCTGTCGGCGTTCCAACGGTTGTGACAGTTTCCACACTTTTGGAAGACGTTTTTGAAGGAAAAATGCAGAATAATAATCAATTTTGCGATTCTTCCATGGTTATCACTCCGAAGGATATCGATGCCCGTGTGGCGAAAATATCCCGTTTCCTGGGCTATGGCATCAGTCTGGGCCTGCATCGGGAATTGAGCGTGGAGGACGTTTCCTGCTTCGTTGGATAAGGGCATAAACCGCATAATCTGTGATTACGGAAACCAATAGATAAGAAATTATGTAAACTTATTTTCTTGTCGAAAAAGGGAAAAAGTTGAAGAAAGTCGTCTGTGGAAAAACTTGTGGAAAGTGTGTAAAACTCATGATTGACAACGGGTACCGCTGTTTTTCCACAAGTTTTTCACAAGGCCAAAAACCGCGCCTTTTCTCCGAAAAAGTACCATAACTTCGGTTGACGGAACAGAAATAAATCTTGGAATTATGGCAACGCATGAAACTGCCTTTTCCGGGAAATACTGACTGCATCACATGGGAGAGTACAGGAGGAGCCGGGATGCAGGGGAAGGTTGAGATCTGCGGTGTCAACACAGCGAAGCTGAAAACCTTGAAAAATGAGGAAATGACGGAGCTGCTCCACCGCAGCCGCATGGGCGACAAAGAGGCCCGGGACCGGGTGGTGGAAGGCAATCTTCGTCTGGTTCTTTCGGTGATTCAGCGGTTTCTGGGCAGAGGAGAGAATCCCGACGACCTGTTTCAGGTAGGCTGCATCGGCCTTCTGAAGGCAGTGCAGAACTTTGACGAGACCAAGCAGGTGCGGTTTTCCACTTACGGAGTTCCCATGATCGCAGGTGAGATTCGGCGGTATCTCCGGGATAACAGCACCATCCGTGTCAGCCGTTCCATCCGGGATACAGCCTATCGGGTCCTGCAATGCAAGGAACAGCTCACTACGGAGCTGGGCAGAGAACCCACCATGGGAGAGATTGCCTTGAAACTGGAGATTCCCGAACAGGAAGTGGTGGGTGCCATGGATGCCATCACGGCACCGGTTTCCCTCTATGAACCCCTCTATGCCGACGGCGGTGATCCTCTGGCGGTCATCGATCAGGTGAGGGATACCAAGAATACCGATGAGCAATGGCTGGAGCGAATTGCCCTGCAGGATGCCATTGACCGTCTGGGGGATCGGGAACGGCAGATCTTGGCCATGCGCTTCCACGACGGCAAGACCCAGATGGAGGTGGCAGGGGAGATCGGTATCTCACAGGCACAGGTCTCCCGGTTGGAGAAAAATGCCCTTGGCAGCATCCGCAAGGCCATCAGCTCATAATTTCCCTTCGGGCAGCATAAGCATGCCATGGGAGGGGTCTGTATGATAGAACGGTTCTCCGCTGTGCGGTGCAAGGAAATTATCAACGTATCCGATGGATGCCGTCTGGGCTATGTATCGGATCTGGAACTGGATTTAGAGACCGGCCGGGTGCTGGCATTGATCGTGCCCAGTCCCGGTCGGTTTTTCGGCCTGTTCTGCGGCAAGGAGGAGTATGTGATTCCCTGGCACTGTGTCTGCCGGATCGGCGATGATATCATCCTTGTGGATGTGAAACTGGGCGAAGTCTGCCGCCCGAGGGAAAAATGCAGGCTGAAATGGTAAAAAAATCCAAAATTTTCCGCAAAAAAGGCTTGCACATTGCAGCTTGATTCGCTATAATAACTCAGGTGTGCGAAAAGCACACAAAAAATCTAAACCACACACCCGGGGATCTGTCCTTCCGGTGCCGAAAACGGTGGAAGGGTCAGGAGATGATCGGGGTGGAGGTAACAACAAAAAGGAGAAATAAAACTATGGCAGTCGTATCCATGAAGCAGCTGCTGGAAGCTGGCGTCCACTTCGGTCACCAGACCCGCCGCTGGAACCCCAAGATGGCAACCTACATCTACACCGAGCGTAACGGCATCTACATCATCGATCTGCAGAAGACCGTGAAGAAGCTGGAAGAAGCTTACTCCTTCATCCGTGAGCTGGCAGCCAACGGCGAGAACGTTCTGTTCGTCGGCACCAAGAAGCAGGCTCAGGACGCTATCAAGGAAGAAGCTGAGCGCGTCGGTCAGTACTATGTCAACGCCCGCTGGCTGGGCGGTATGCTCACCAACTTCAAGACCATGCGCACCCGTATCGAGCGCCTGGCTCAGCTGAAGAAGATGGAAGAGGACGGCACTTTCGCAATGCTGCCCAAGAAGGAAGTTATCAAGCATCAGGGCGAGATCGCCAAGCTGGAGAAGTATCTCGGCGGCGTGAAGGACATGAAGAAGATCCCCGGTGCTCTGTTTGTCGTTGACCCTCGCAAGGAGCGCAACGCTATCGCTGAAGCCCGCAAGCTGCACATCCCCGTTGTCGCTATCGTGGACACCAACTGCGATCCCGATGAAGTCGACTATGTCATCCCCGGCAACGATGACGCTATCCGCGCCATCCGACTGATCGCTGCCACCATGGCCAACGCCGTGACCGAAGGCAGACAGGGTGAAGAAGTCGCTGTGGCTCCCGCTGAAGAAGCCGCTGCCGAATAATCAACGGAACTGAAGATAATTATAGGAGGAACCTGTTATGGCTTTTACTGCTGCAGATGTTAAGAAACTGCGTGAAATGACCAATGTCGGCATGATGGACTGCAAGAAGGCTCTTGTTGAGACCGATGGCGATATGGACAAGGCTGTTGAGTACCTGCGTGAAAAGGGTCTGGCCAAGGCTGCTAAGAAGGCTGACCGCATCGCTGCTGAAGGCATGGCTTTTGCCACTGTCGAGAACGGTACTGGTGTTATTGTTGAAGTCAATGCTGAGACCGACTTCGCTTCCAAGACTCCCGTGTTCGTGGACTTCGTCAAGGACGTCGCTGTTGCCGTTGCCGGCTCCGACGCTGCTGATGTGGAAGCTCTGAAGAATGTCAAGTACCCCGGCTCCGACCTGACCGTCGGCGAAATGGTCCCCGAGAAGGTTCTGGTTATCGGCGAGAACATCCAGATCCGTCGCTTTGCTCGTTTCACCGAGAACACCTCCGTCGCTTACGTCCACGCTGGCGGCCGTATCGGCGTTCTGGTCAACCTGGCTGTGGAAGGCGGCATTGACGCTACTGAGATCGGCAAGGACGTGGCTATGCAGATCGCTGCTCTGAACCCCCGTTTCTGGGACAAGAGCCTGGTTACCGCAGACGTTCTGGAAGAGGAAAAGAAGATCCTG
>JAZNLL010000023.1:0-41134 GCA_045579045.1 Candidatus Avilachnospira sp. | reverse complement strand
ACATCGCCGCCTTCATTAAGGAATTCAACGAGCGCACCAAGGATCAGGCCGGTTTTAAGATCCCCGTTGTTATCACGGTTTATGCCGACCGCAGCTTCACCTTCGTCACCAAGACTCCCCCCACTCCTACCCTGATTCTGAAGGCTCTGGGTATCGAGAGCGGTTCCGGTGTCCCCAACAAGACTAAGGTTGCTACCATCAGCCAGGCTCAGCTCCGTGAGATCGCTGAGAAGAAGATGCCCGACCTGACCGCTGCCACCATTGAGGCCGCTATGAGCCAGATCGCCGGCACTTGCCGCAGCATGGGCGTTCTCGTTTCCGAAGACTAATTTTTGCTTGACCGAGGATTTCCGGTAATAGACCGGTCCTCATAAATACGTGGGAGGATTATTCCGAATCACCACTAAGGAGGATATTACATTGTTTAGAGGTAAAAAGTATAAAGACAGCACGAAGCTGGTGGACCGCAGCGTCCAGTATGACGTCGTCGACGCTATGGATCTGGTCGTGAAGACTGCCCCCGCCAAGTTTGATGAGACTGTTGAAATGCACATTAAGTTGGGTGTTGACTCCCGTCACGCTGACCAGCAGGTCCGCGGCGCAATCGTCCTGCCCAACGGCACCGGCAAGACCCGTAAGGTTCTGGTCTTCGCTAAGGATGCCAAGGTTGACGAAGCTCTGGCAGCCGGTGCCGACTATGCCGGCGGCATGGAACTGGTCGACAAGATCACTAAGGAAAACTGGTTTGACTTCGACGTCGTCGTTGCCACTCCCGACATGATGGGTGTGGTTGGCCGTCTGGGTAAGGTTCTGGGCCCCAAGGGTCTGATGCCCTCCCCCAAGGCCGGCACCGTGACCCCCAACGTCACCGCTGCTGTCAACGAAATCAAGGCCGGTAAGATCGAGTACCGTCTCGACAAGACCAACATCATCCACTGCCCCATCGGCAAGGTTTCCTTCGGCGCTGCTAAGCTGCAGGAGAACTTCGAGGCTCTGCTGAACGCTGTTATCAAGGCTAAGCCCGCTGCTGCCAAGGGTCAGTATATCAAGAGCTGTGTCGTTGCTTCCACCATGGGCCCCGGCATCAAGGTCAGCACTGCTAAGTTCTAATTTTTACAAAAAAGTTCTTGACAATTGTTGCGGAACTTGATATGATATTTGGGCTGCCAAAGACAGCAGGAGGCTTTATGCCATAAAAGGACTCCCCTTTCCTGCCGAGGTTCCGCAAGATGACAAGCATTTTGTGTCCTCACGTCTATGGCGTGAGGACATTTTATTTTACTCGGAGGTGACACAATATGCCCAACGCAAAGGTACTGGAAAGCAAGAAGGCAACTGTGGAAGCCCTTGCCGAAAAGCTGCAGAATGCTACTTCTGCTGTGTTCGTTGATTACAAGGGTATCAACGTTGCTCAGGATACTGAGCTGCGTAACCAGTTCCGTGCTGCCAATGTTGAGTATACCGTTGTGAAGAACACTCTGACTCGCTTTGCCGCCAACAAGGTCGGTTACACCGAGTTCGATGAGCTGCTCAATGGCACTACTTCCATGGCTTGTACCACCGGCGATCCCATCGCTCCCGCTCGTATCGTCAGCGAATTCGCCAAGAAGAACAAAGACGTTATCACCATCAAGGGTGGCATGGTCGAAGGTAAGGTTCTGACTGTTGATGAACTGAAGGCCTTTGGCGAACTGCCTTCCAAGGATGCTCTGGTCGCTCAGGTCCTCGGCACCCTGCTGGCTCCCATCAGCAGCCTGGCCTTCGTCCTGTCCCAGATCGCCGAAAAGGGTGGCGCTCCTGTCGAAGAAGCTGCTGCTCCTGCTGAAGAAGCTGCTCCCGCTGAGGAAGCTGCACCTGCTGAGGCTCCCGCCGAAGCAGCCGAGGCTCCTGCTGAAGCCTAATCCATTATAAACAAATTTACTACATTATTTGGAGGTAATTTAAAATGGCATCCGAAAAGATTACTGCTCTCGTTGAAGAAGTTAAGGCCCTGTCCGTCCTGGAGCTGTCCGAGCTCGTTCACACTCTGGAAGATGTTTTCGGCGTTTCCGCCGCTGGCGCTGCTGTCGCTGCTCCCGCTGCTGCCGGCGCTGCTGCTGCTGAAGAGAAGACCGAGTTCGATCTGGTCCTGAAGTCCGCTGGCGCCAACAAGATCGGCGTCATCAAGGTTGTCCGCGCTCTGACCGGCCTGGGCCTGAAGGAAGCTAAGGAAATCGTCGACAACGCTCCCAAGACCCTGAAGGAAGCTATGTCCAAGGACGATGCCGAGAAGGCTGCTGCCGAGCTGAAGGAAGCCGGCGCCGAGGTCGAAGTGAAGTAATTTACTTCCCAACGAACATAAACTGCTGCAACAACTGTTGCAGCAGTTTTTATATGCAAAACAAAACCGGGACACATTATTTGTGTCCCAGTTTTGTTTTATTGCCCTTTTCGTCCACATAGTAGGTATTTTCCAAATGACCCACCAGAGAGGCCTTGTCGCTGTCGATATACTCCCGGCGAAGAACAGCCTGTTCTGCCTTTTCTTCTTCGGTCAAGCCGACTGTCTTGGACTTGCGGGCAAGTTCGTTGATTCGATCAATTTTGCTTTGTTCCATAATGCACTCCTATTGGTATTGTTCTATGACAATGGATATTCTATCCTTTTTCGTTTTTCCGCCAACCTGCGCAAGCACCAGCTTGCCAAAGCCACGGCAGGAGACCTTGTCCCCTTCTGCAAGCAGCTTATCCGGCTTTATACAGGGAAGATCATTGAGGGAGACTTTTCCCGTTTCGATGAGTGCTGAGGCCTTGCCTCGTGCCATGCGGAAACCGGAACCGACAATGGCATCCAGACGCAAAGAGGATACGGTGTCTTTATACTCCTTGACCGATACCTGTGGCAAGGACAGAGCCTTCAAAGGGACCTGCTCCACATGGAGTTTTGTGCGACCTGCGCTGACGAAATTATCCAGCACATAGGGCAAAATTTCTTTCGTCACCAGAAAATCACAGGTGCCCTTTCCCACATAAATATCGCCCACCGTTTCCCGCTTGATGCCGCAGCCCATAAGACTTCCAAGGAAATCCCGATGGGTCAGTTGGTCTTTCTCAAAATAGGTCGCACGGACAGCTGCCACAGGGCTATCCTCATCCATCAGCCAGCTTTCGTCCAGATACTCCGGCAGCCAACAGGCCATGGCACGCTCTGCATGGGAACTGCCTCCAAAAAAGCGCAATTCCATGTGGGGCAGCATTTTCCTGGTCAAAACCTGTTCCCTCGGAGAAAGGAAGCAGGTCACACCGGGAATGTTTTTCTGCTCTGCACCCACCAAACGGTCATATATACGGGCGAACAATACCCGATCTTCATCATTTTCCGCTACTATGGCGATTTGTTTCTGTTTATCCATGTCAATTATCTTACCACATTTCCCGGAAAAAGCAATGGTTCTTGTGAAACAGGCAGTTTTCTGCTATGATAATAGAAACAAACGGAGGTGTTCGGATGAAAGTTCTGGTTATCGGTGGCGGCGCCAGCGGCATGATGGCTGCGCTGACGGCTGCAGAGGATCCCAACAACAAGGTCACTCTGTTGGAGCGACAGAACCGCGTCGGCAGAAAGCTGCTGGCGACGGGTAACGGCCGCTGCAACCTTTCCAATATTCATGCGGAGACCTCCCACTATCACGGAAATGATCCGGCATTTGTCCGTAAGGCATTGGAGGCTTTTTCCGTTGAAGATACCCTGAAATTGTTTCGCAGTCTGGGATTGCTGACTGTCACAGAAGATTCCGGCAAGGTCTATCCCTTCTCCGATCAGGCAAACAGCGTTGTGGATATTCTTCGTTTCGCGCTGGAGCTGCGCGGTGTGGATGTCCGCTGTGGCTGCGAGGTTCTCGCCATCGGCAAGAAAGCCAGAGGATATCAGGCTAAGACTGCCGAGGAAAGCTTCTTTGGCGATAAACTGATTCTCGCCTGCGGCGGTGCTGCCGGCAGCAAGCTTGGCGGTACAGACTGGGGCTATAAATTGCTCGCCTCCATGGGTCACAGTACGACAACCCTTCGTCCCTGTCTGGTGCAGATTAAGACCGACACCACCATTACCAAGAGTCTCAAAGGTGTCCGTGCTGATGCCGGGATTATCCTGAAACAGGACGGTCAGATTGTGGCTGTCAATCATGGTGAAGTACAGTTTACGGATTTCGGCATCAGCGGCCCTGCAATTTTTGAGATTTCCCGACAGGCACAGCCCGGAGACTTGCTGCTTCTGGATCTGATGCAGCCCTTGACAGAAGATGAGCTGCTTGCTGATTTGGTACAACGGAGAAGCTGCTCTTCCGAACTACCGGGCGAAGAATTGCTCACAGGCTTACTCCATAACCGTTTGGGCAAGGTTGTCCTGAAGATCAGCGGCATTGATATACCGAACTTGGCCAAAGAATATACGGACAGCAATCTTTCCAGAATTGCCAGAACCGTCAAGTTTTTCCCCATGAATGTTACGGGTGTCATGGGGTTGGAACAGGCGCAGGTAACTGCAGGCGGTGTGCTCACGTCAGAGTTCCGTCCGGACACCTTAGAAAGCCGCATGAACCCCGGCCTCTTTGCCACCGGCGAGGTACTGGATATTGACGGTGACTGCGGCGGCTACAACCTGCAATGGGCTTGGAGTTCCGGCAGACTGGCAGGCAAATTGGGAAACACAGGAGATTGATATGATTAGAATTCGAGACCTTTCTCTGACTCCGGATGAGGATCTGAACCGACTGGTACAGCTGGCAGCAAAACATCTTCGCATCAGGGAGCACGAGATCGTCCATTTACACATCCGAAAGAAATCCGTGGATGCCAGAAAAAAACAGGATGTCCGCATTATTTACACAGTGGATGTGGAGATCAAGGAACGGGAGGACAAGCTGCTGAAACGGCTGAGAGACCCGAAGGTCTCCCTTGCCAAGGATGACAGCTATACCGTCCCAAAGCCTGTAGGCGTGCCTACACAGCGCCCTGTGGTGGTTGGTTTTGGTCCTGCCGGAATGTTTGCCGCCCTTGTGTTGGCAGAAGCCGGTCTTCGTCCCATTGTTCTGGAGCGGGGTGCAGACGCACAAACACGGCATCAGAAGGTGCAGGAGTTCTGGAATACCGGAAAACTGGATCCTCATTGCAATGTACAGTTCGGTGAAGGCGGCGCCGGCACTTTTTCCGATGGAAAGCTGAATACCGGTGTGAAGAATGAGCGCTGCCGCTGGGTACTGGAGCAGCTGGCAGACGCGGGGGCCCACGGTGAGATCCTCTTTGATGCCAAACCTCATGTTGGAACGGATGTACTGCTGACTGTCGTGCAGAACATCAGAGCCAGAATTGTCGATTTGGGCGGAGAAGTGCATTTTAACACACAAATGCTGCGCACAGAGCGTGAAAATCATATTTTAACAGGCATTTATATTTCCGAAAACGGAGTAGAGCGGCTGCTCCCCTGCTCTCATGTCATTCTTGCCATCGGTCACAGCGCAAGAGACACGTTCCGCAGTCTGTTGGCACAGAATATTCCTATGGAACCGAAGCCCTTTTCCATGGGTGTTCGAATCGAGCACAAGCAGACTATGGTAGACGAGAGCCAGTACGGTACATTTGCAGGAAGCCCCAATCTGCCTGCCGCCGACTACAAGCTCAACGAAAAGCTGCCCGACGGCACTTCTGCCTACACCTTCTGCATGTGCCCCGGCGGTCATGTTGTTGCAGCCGCTTCGGAAGAAGGCCGAGTTGTCACCAATGGCATGAGCTATGCGGCACGGGATGGTGAAAACGCAAACTCTGCCTTGCTCGTCACCTTGCATCCCGACGATTTTCCCGACAAATCCACTCTTGGCGGTATGCTCTGGCAGGAAGCGTTGGAAGAGAAAGCCTTCCTTGCAGGCGGTAGTAACTACCATGCCCCCTGCCAACTGGTGGGTGATTTCCTTGCACGCAGAAAGAGCGAAAAGCTTGGTTCTGTGCAGCCTACCTACCGCCCCGGTGTGACACTTTGCGATCTGCACGATGTGCTGCCACCCAGGATCACTGATGTTTTGGAACAGGCCTTGCCTGCATTGGATCGCAGACTCCACGGTTTTGCCGACCCGGAGGCTGTTCTGACGGCACCTGAAACCAGAAGTTCCTCCCCTGTTCGTATCATTCGCGACGAAACCAAGCAATCTGCCCTCCGAGGGCTATACCCCTGCGGTGAAGGTGCAGGCTATGCCGGCGGTATTATGTCCGCTGCGGTGGACGGTATGATTTGCGCAGAAGCCTTGATCGCCAATCTATAAGAAAAAAGCTGCAGAAATCTGCAGCTTTTTTCTTATGTCATTTCTTCCACTTCGAAATAAGGGAAACTAACGGTGAAGCGGCTGCCGCCCTCGGGACGGCGTTCTGCTTTGATCTGGCCGTAGTTGCGCTGAACCAATTCACGCACAATACTTAAACCAAGACCGGAGCCGCCTGCCTGACGGGAGCGAGCCTTATCCACACGGAAGAACCGTTCAAAAACGTGATCCAGATCTTCTTCCGGAATGCCGATACCCGTATCTTCCACCACGATCAGAACATCATCTTCCTGACGCAGCAGTTCCAGATGGACATCTCCGCCTTGACGGTTGTACTTGATGGCATTTTCCACCAGATTGAAGATGATCTGATACATGTCATCTTCTTCAGTCATGACTGTGCAGTTCTTTTCCATGTGGCTTGTAAGGCGTACCTCTTTCTGGTCGGCAAGGGTGACCAGCATCTTAAATACCTTTCGGACCGTTTCGGAAAGATCCACCACTTCATGATCCTGCTTGACTGCTTCGGCCTTGGAAATCGCCAAAAGCTTTTGCGCCATACGGGTCAGTCGGTCAGCTTCGTTGCCGATATCGGAAACAAATTCCCGCATGGTTTCCGCATCCATTTCGTTCTGAAGAATGGAATCCGTCAGCAGCTTAATCGAGGCAAGAGGTGTTTTCAATTCATGGGATGCATCGGAAACAAACTGTCTCTGGGCATTTTCTGATGTCTGCAGACGGTCTGTCAGACGGTTAAATTCCTTTGCCAGACGGCTGAATTCGTCACCGCCGTGCATCTGGATTTTATGGCTGTACTCACCTTCTCGTGCCATTTGCACCGAGATCAGAATGCGGCGCATCCGACCGGAGGAGATCATGCCAAACACAACCGCAAACAGGATGATTGCAGCCTCCAGTGCCAGAGAAAGGCGGAACACATTGGCTTCCATAGACCGAATGATCGCGCCTTGATCCGGGTCTTCATCGGATACGTAAACGCATCCAACAAAGCTGCCGAACTGCACCACGGGGGCAGCAGCAAGGCCTCGGACAACACCGTTGTCATAGTAGCAGGAAACGACATCATTGCCCTTCAAGGCCTCCGTAGTCTCCTCAAATTTCAAATACGCACTTTGATCTGATGTCGCCTGCGAATCGTACAGGGACAGACCGGAACCGTCCATGATGACAACACGGTCCACATTCAGTTCACCCAGAACAGAGATGATCTGGGATGCGCTGTCTGCATTCAGACTTTCCATGCCGGACAGGGACGTACTGACCAGCAGAGCCTTATCCAGCAGCACAGCTGCTTTTGATTTATAAATCAAATTCCGCGTTGTTGTCGCTGAGTAGGTGTTCAAAAACACCAGCATCAGCGCGGTCAGAAGGACATATACCGCTGCGTTTCGCAGGTGAGAACTGACCATAAACGGGAATCGACGTCGATCAGTCTTTGAAATAGTAGCCAACTCCCCACTTTGTCATAATGTGTGCCGGTTCGGCAGGATCTCTTTCCAGCTTTTCACGCAAACGGCGAATGTGCACGTCCACCGTTCGGATATCACTCCGATATTCATAATCCCAGATGGTATCCAACAGGGTTTCACGGGAATAGACACGATTGGGATTTCGCATCAGCAATTCCATCAGATCAAACTCTTTGGCGGTCAAATCCATCAGGACGCCATCGTTATAAGCATTTCTGCTATCCACATCCAGACAGATATTGTCGCAGGTCAGAACAGACTGCTTTTCTTCTTTTTTGCTGCCTCCGGAACGGCGGAGCAGTGCCCGGACACGGGCTTTCAGTTCCAGAATATTGAACGGCTTCGTGAGATAGTCGTCTGCACCGTGTTCAAAACCCATGAGTTTGTCCATGTCATCGGCTTTAGCCGTCAGCATGATAATCGGCACATCGGAAAATTCCCGAATCCGCTGGCAGGCCTCCAGTCCGTCCATTCTGGGCATCATCACGTCCAGAATGATCAGATCCACCTGCTGGGAAGAGGCAATCTCCAGAGCTTCCTGCCCGTCACTGCCGGTAAGAACATCGTAGCCATCGTTTTCCAGATTAAACTTAATGCCTTTTACAAGCAATTTTTCATCATCAACCACAAGAACCTTCATTGCGTACCTCCTACCGAGATGAATGCTTTCATCTCTTCAAACTTCTTTTCTCCAATGCCTTCTACGTTCATGATCTCTTCAATGGCGGCGAAATCACCATTGACCTTTCGATAAGTAATGATCTTCTCGGCCGTAGCCGGGCCAATCCCCGGCAGCAGATCCAGTTCCTCCTGATCGGCAGTATTCAGATCGACAGGGCCTTCCGGCTCCGATATTTCTTCTGACGCAGCCGTCTCCACAGGCGTTATGGTCACAGTAAAATCAGCCGATCTGTTGTTGTATCCGAACAGATAACCAAGGCAAGCAGCAAGAACCACCAGCAGACAACAGAAGATGATACCGGCTGCTCGTTCCTTATTCACCGCAACCACCCCGTTTCATTGACATTGGGATTTTATTTGGTATAATTATAGCACATCACAAACCATCTCGGCAATGCCCATTGATATAGGAGTTACCATGAAACTGAAAAAATATATTTCCCTGTTCCTTTTGTTATCCTTGCTTTTGACTTTGACTGTTCCTGTCTTTGCTGCTGAATCGGAAGAAGAATTTGACGGCGACGGAATTTTCAACTCCCCCGTTGGCTCTGCCCTCCTGGTGGAGACCACCACCGGAACTGTCCTCTATTCCAAGGATGCAGACGAACAGCGCTATCCTGCCTCTCTGACCAAGATCATGACCTGTATGCTGGTTCTGGCTCACAGCGATCTCAATGATATCGTCACTGTTTCTGAATCGGCCCTGGCAGGCATGGAAATCGGCTCTTCCATCGGTGACAACCATCTGGAAGTGGGCGAACAGATGCGTCTGGAAGATATGCTCTATCTGATGATGCTGGAAAGTGCCAATGAAGCCACCATTGCACTGGCGGAGCATGTGGCAGGCTCTCTGGAGAGTTTCATCGAACTGATGAACACCACCGCACAGGAGCTGGGCTGCACCAACACCCATTTCGCCAATCCTCACGGACTCCATGACGAAGACCACTACACCACTGCCAACGATCTGCGGAAAATCGTGGAAAAGGCACTGGAAGATGAGACCTTCCGTACCATCACCAACACCTCTACCTACGAGCTCCCTGCCACCAATTTCCACGAAGGCAGAACCATGTATTCCACCAATCAGCTCATCAACAAGGACATGGGCAGTAATTATTTCTACTATTCCAAGGCCTCCGGTGTGAAGACCGGCTTTACCACCCCTGCCGGACGCTGCCTCATCACCACTGCCACCGATGACAATCTGAACCTGCTTTCCATTATTCTGAAAGCAGAGACCATGCCCGATGAAAACGGCAACTGGGTCTATCGCAGCTTCCCCGAAACCATCAATCTGTGCGAATGGGGCTTTGAGAACTATCGCATTTCCACGGTTATGAGCACCCTCTATCCCGTGGCTGAGATTCCCGTGAATATGGCTGCCGGTGCAGAGGCAGTTGCCCTTGCGCCTGTACAGGAGGTCCGCACCCTCATTGAGGCAGGCTATGACCCGGAGAAGGTCGTCCTTTCTGTGACTCTCCACAGTGACAGCGTAGACGCCCCTGTGGAAGCCGGTCAGGTTCTGGGCGAAGTCACAGTCTCTTACGAAGGTGAAATCCTTGGTTCCAGTGAACTGGCTGCCATTACCTCTGTGGCAAGATCGGAAATTTCCCGTCAGGCCAACGAATCTGCCGAATATGTAGCTGCCAACTGGTGGAAGTGGCTGCTGGGCATTCTCATTGCCATTGCAGTGATTATCATCATTTGTCTGATTTTGCTGCAATATTACCGCCGTCAGCAGCGCAAGCGCAAGGTGGCTGCCAGACGCAGAGCATTGGAACTGCAAAAACGCAAGCGCGAGTGGAACATTCCCGAGGACTGAGGTGACATAGATGGATTGGGAAACTCTGGAACAAAGCTGTCTGGAATGTCAGAAATGTGATCTGTGCAGCCAGAGAAACCATGTGGTCTTTGGTGTAGGTCCTCACGATGCGGAGGTTCTGTTTGTAGGCGAGGGTCCCGGTCAGCAGGAGGATCTGCAGGGTGAACCCTTCGTCGGCGCTGCAGGCAAATTCTTAGACGACATGCTCTCCATCATCGGCCTGAGCCGAAAAAACTGCTACATTGCCAATATTGTCAAATGCCGTCCGCCTCATAACCGGGACCCTCTGGCTGAGGAGCAGGATGCCTGTATGCCCTGGCTGCGGATGCAGACCAAGCTGCTGCGCCCGAAAATCATCGTGTGTCTCGGTCGGATCGCCGCTATGAAGCTGATCCGGGATGATTTTAAGATCACCCGTGAGCACGGTCAATGGACGGAAAAAGGCGGCATTCAATTTACAGCTCTATATCATCCCTCTGCCCTTTTGCGGGATGAGAGTAAGCGCCCGGAGACCTTCCGGGATCTGAAAAAATTGCGGGAAATGGTACTTGCCTGTACCGATGATCCCCAGCGATATTCTCTTGACTAACGGAGGCAAATCCATGTCAAATTCTCCTGCCCAACAGTCTTTGGGCACCGGCAATATCAAAAAACTGATGCTGCAGTTGGCCGTTCCTGCCGTTCTGGGACAGGTGGTCAATCTGCTATACAATATCGTAGACCGTATTTACATCGGCCATATTCCGGTCATTGGCGCAGATGCTTTAACCGGTGTTGGTCTGTTCAATGCCATTTTGATGCTCATCACAGCCTTTTCCATGCTTTTAGGCTCCGGCGGTGCGCCTTTGGCTGCCATCGCCATGGGTCGGCAGGAAAAAGAAAAAGCCGAAAAAATTCTTGGCAACTGCTTCACCATGCTGATTCTTCTGGCAGTGGTGCTGACGGCTGTCCTGTATTATTTCTGCCCGGATCTCCTTCGGCTTTTTGGTGCCAGCGAGGACACCCTTCCCTATGCCCTGCAGTATGGACGAATCTACATCTGCGGCAGTATCTTTGTGCTGACTGTCATGGGCATGAACCCCTTTATCACCACACAGGGTTTTGCCAAGATCAGTATGCTCACCACCGTCATCGGTGCTGTTTGCAACATCATTCTTGATCCCATTTTAATTTTTCTTCTGGATCTGGGTGTGGCAGGTGCGGCACTGGCCACTGTTATCAGTCAGGCTGTCAGTGCTGTCTGGATTTTGTTGTTCCTTACGGGCAAAAAGACCATCCTTCGGCTGAAACCATCCTCCATGGTGCTCAGACGCAAGATCATTCTGCCCTGTATGGCATTGGGTGTATCCACCTTTGTGATGATGTCTACGGAGAGCCTTCTCTCTATCAGTTTCACTTCCAGTCTGGCTCGATATGGCGGCGACTTAGCGGTGGGTGCCATGACCATCCTCACCAGTCTCAATCAGTTGCTTTACATGCCCCTTTCCGGCATCTGCCAGGGCGGTCAGCCTATCATTAGTTACAACTTTGGCGCCAACCAGCCCAAACGGGTCAAAGAGGCTTTCTTTACGCAGTTGGTTGCCTGTGTGGGCTACACCACCCTGTTCTGGCTGTCCATTATGCTGGCACCACGGTTCTTTACGGGTCTGTTTACATCCAATGCCCAGTTGGCGCAGTACAGCGCCTGGGCAGTGCGGATCTTCCTGGCCTGCGGTTTTTCCATGGGCTTGCAGAACTGCTGTCAGCAAAGCTTCATGGCCCTGGGTCAGGCAAAAGTCAGTCTGCTGCTCGCCTGCCTGCGAAAGCTGATCCTACTGATCCCCTTGATTTTTATTTTGCCCAATTTCTTTGGAGACAAAGTTTTTGCGGTCTTTCTGGCAGAGCCGGTCAGTGACTTCACTGCCGCCGCCATCACGACAACGGTATTCCTCACCAGTTTCGGTAAGATTTTGAAAAATGGTCCGCAAAAAAATGAGAGCTGATTTCAGCTCTCATTTTTTTAATAAGCGATTTTCCATATAATCATGGGCATTCTGCTCCAAGGTATCGTCCAGGGGCACGAGGTCAATTTCTCCGTATTTGCGCTCTAAGGCAAGGCGGAGGATCTGATCGCACAAAACCGGATTTTTGGGCAGCAGACTTCCGTGAGCGTAGGAGGCAAACACATTTTTGTACCGGGCGCCCTCTGTGCCGTCAGTGCCGTTGTTTCCGCCGCCGGAGAGGACTTTGCCCAAAGGCTTCACACCGCTGCCAAGGGTCGTCAGACCTGCATGGTTTTCAAAACCAACCACGGTGGTATCCAGTTCTTCGCAGAAATAGGCACAGTTGCACACCAAACGCTTCTGTCCGCACTTGGTCTGCACATCCAGAATGCCCAGACCCTCCAGTTTCTGGCCTTCGGCAGTCTCATAGGTTTTGCCCAGCAGTTCATAACCTCCGTCGACAGCAAGAACGGGGACACCGGCTTCCACTGCCGCTGCAAGGGCTGCTGCCTTATTCGCTTTGGCATCTTCCAAAAGCAAAGGCTGTGCAAAGGGCTGTCCGTTTCCAATAAAGATCAGATCAAATGCCTCTGCATCCAATACATCACCCATCTGAACGGGAATGATTTCCACATCAATGTTCCGCCACTGCAGCCGCTTTTCCATGCAAATCAGATTGCCCCGGTCACAGGAGAGGTTCATTACATCGGGATAGAGGTGACAGATTTTCAGTTCCATACTTCCTCCTTATTCCCAGAAGGCCTTGAAGCCAAAGTTCTTACTGATGGTACTCCGCAGATCCAGCATAGCTGTATAAGTGGGCATGATGTAGCAGGGTTTACCCAGAGCTACACAAGCCTTCGTCAGATCCAGATAATCGGGAATCGCCTGAATTTTCTCTGCCGGCATACCGGCATACTTAAATCGCATAGCCATATCGGCAGCACGGTTGCCGGAGATCAGCACATGGGACAAAGTATCTCCCATAGCCGTCAGACGCTCGATATCCACATCCCAGATCCAGCTGATATCTCTGCCGTCCTGCGTCTTATCGCTGAGACAAACAGCAAAAGTGAACGGCTCCGTCATCTGGGTCAGGAAGTTCAAAACCTGATTGCAGCCGGCAGGGTTCTTGATGAGGATCATCCGCAGAGGCACGCCTTCGATCTCAAACTTTTCCATACGACCGAAACCGCAGGAGAAAGCAGAAAGAGCCTTTGCTGTCACCGCCATGTCCAGACCCAGAGCTTTGCCGCAGGCCATGGTGGAACAGGCATTATAGATATTATAACCGCCGGGCTGACCGATCAGCGCAGGATAGGTCTGCTCCCCATCCCGGAAAACCACTTCAGAGTGTTCTGCATCGGACACAATCACTTCCGACACAGAGATCTGAGGCGACCGTCTGCTGCAGCCGCAGGCAGGACAGCGATAGCCCCCCAGATGACCGTAGGTCACATAGTCATAGGCATATTCGTGACCGCAATTCCGGCAGAAGGGTGCATCAGAGATTTCATCGACCTTGCTCTTATAGATAGGCTTGTCCACACCGTAGAACACCACAGGATTCTCCACGCCTTCCGCCAGAGAGCCGGAGATGGAATCGTCGGCATTGAGGCACAAGACAGCATGTTTGCTATGGGAGATACCAATGCGGATATTCTCCAATGTCTGACCGATATCACCGTAGCGGTCCAGCTGGTCGCTGAATACATTGGTGACTACCACGACCTTGGGGTCCACCAGCTTTCCGATGGTTTTGAATGCCGCTTCATCGGATTCGATGACAGCATAATCGTATTTGCACTTGCCGCTTAAGGAAGCGTGCATGGCAAACTCCGCCGTGACACCGCTGAGCAGGTTCGCACCGGACTTGTTGGCAAAGTAAGAGATTCCGGAATCGGCAAGAGCCTGCTCGATCATACGAGCGGTGGTAGTCTTGCCGTTGGTGCCCGTGACAATGATCGTTGTCACGTTCTTTGCCAAATAACCCAATGCGCCGGGGCACAGCTTCAGAGCCACACGACCCGGAAAGTCTGTGCCGCCTCTGCCCAGCATGCGCAGGGCAAAACGGGTAAATTTGCAGCCGATTACGGCTAAAGAAACTCGAATATTCATGGCTATGTTATACCACAAAGCCCCGAAAATTACAACAAAAATGAAATGTACCTAATTTAAAAGTTTACAATTTGTAAATTTTCATCAGACAAGGGTTGTTTCTCCTGTCGATTTTTGTTATACTGGTAATAAAGTGAGGAGAACATTATGAAATTCATTTCTTGGAACGTCAACGGGCTTCGTGCTTGTCTGCAAAAAGGCTTTTCCGAATTCTTTGCTCAGGTCAATGCCGATTTCTTTTGTCTGCAGGAAACAAAGCTGCAGGAAGGACAGGTGGAATTAGACTTACCCAGCTATCATCAGTTCTGGAATTATGCAGAAAAGAAAGGTTATTCCGGCACTGCCATCTTTGCAAAGGAAGAACCACTCTCCGTGACCTACGGTCTCGGTGTGCCGGAGTTGGATGCGGAAGGCCGCTGCATCACATTGGAATATCCCGATTTTTATGTTGTCAATTGCTATACCCCCAATGCGCAGGACGGTTTGAAGCGGATTGATCACCGTCTGGCATGGGATGCCGCTTACAGAGCCCATCTGCAGAAGCTGGATGCGCAGAAGCCGGTCATCGCCTGTGCCGACTATAATGTTGCCCATCAGGAGATCGATTTGAAAAATCCCGGTCCCAACCGGGGAAATGCCGGTTTCTCCGATGAAGAGCGAGACTCCTTTGCCAAGCTTCTGGATGCAGGTTTTACGGATACCTTCCGTTTCAAAAATCCCGATACTGTAGGTGCTTACTCCTGGTGGAGCTACCGCTTCAATGCAAGAAAAAACAACGCCGGTTGGCGTATCGACTATTTTCTGGTCTCTGACCGGGTCAAGGATCGCATTACCGAAACACCCATCTATTCCGATGTATTCGGCTCCGACCATTGCCCTGTGGGACTAACCATCGAGGTGTAATATGAAACTGCAAAAACGAATTCTGACACTTATCTTATGTCTGGCTCTTCTGTCCTGCTCTGTGCCCATGGCATCTGCTGCCGGTAACTTCACCGGTGTCGCCAACTGGTTTGAGCCTAGTCTTCGGGAAATGGAGCAGCTGGAGCTGCTGCCGGAAGCCTTTTCCGGTATGGATCTTTCCAAAAATATCACCCGCGGTGAAATGTGCCGTCTGGCTGTCCATGCGTTGGAGATCATCGTTGGTTACTCCATCGTTCCCGAACGCAGCGACTATTTCAATGACACCACCGCTGATTATATCGTCAAAGCTTATGAATTGGGCATTGTCAGTGGTTATCCCGATGGCAGCTTCAAGCCCAACAACAATCTGACCCGGCAGGAGTTCTTCCAGATTGTGGAAAACTTCTGCAATGCAGCCGCATTTCTGCCCACAGCCGACAGCAGCTATCTGACCACCTTCGGCGATGCCGCTTCCGTTGCCAACTGGGCAAAAGAAGCTGCTCAGATCTGTGTGAAGTATGGCTATGTCAACGGTCGTGGCTATGGCGACAAGGCTTATCTGGAACCCACCGGTCATGCCACCCGTCAGGAAGCCATGGCCATGTTCCTCCGCGCCTATAAGAGCCTCAACGAATACTACTACTTCATCAAAAACGCACAGGTCGTTGTGGATGAGAACACCGGCAGTTCCGGCGGTGTGACCGGTGAAAACACGGTGGTTGACAATGTAAATGTCACCGGAGTGGATAAGCATATGATGGTTACTTCCAACGGTCTGAACATCCGTTCCGGTTGGTCTACCAATGCATCGATCCTCGGTACTGTCAGCTTTGGCACCGATCTGACTGTCACAGGTCTTTGCGAAAACGGCTGGGTACAGGTTCTGTATAAGGGTCAGACTGCTTATGTCAGCGGTGAGCATGTCTCCGACTATCAGCAGGTCAGCACACAAGGCAGCCAGAGCGCGTTGGAGATTACCAATTTTGCCATGACCTTTGTGGGCTATCCCTATGTCTACGGTGCAGAACATCCCGATTACGGCTTTGACTGCTCCGGTCTGGTCTACTACTGCTTCGGTCAGTACGGACATAACCTCAAGCGTACCGCCGACGATCAGATGAAAAACAACGGTGTTGCCGTTTCCCGCGACAGCCTGCAGGTCGGTGACCTGGTATTCTTCGGCAGCGGCAGCTACGCAAACCACGTTGGCATCTACATCGGCAACGAGAACTTTGTCCACGCTGCCAACCCCTCTTCCGGTGTCCGAGTCTCCTCTATGAACGAGACATACTACGCTACCCGATACTTAGGTGCAAGACGGGTTCTCAGCAACTGACGAAAACCATTGTTCATTGACAGGCAGCTGCCAGAAGCCATCCTTGACCGAAAAGAAACAAATCAGCGGTTCACAGGGACAGGGTTCATCTGCTGCATAAGGAAACAGCAGCATCTCCCCTTCCATACGGCATTCCACAGGTTTACCCAACAGAAATCCTGTTCGTTTTTCCTGCGGAGCCAAAGAAAATGCCTGTGACAGCAACGGCATGGACGATTTGGACACTCTGCGTCTGCAGGTCAGCACCGAGCCGTTCTTTTCCAAAACCCCAAGGCGCTGATCACCGCAATAGAGCCGCTCCACTCCATCGGACAGGATCTCACATTCGCATTCAATGCTCCAATACAACCCTTGATCCGTTACCCTGCACCTTCCGATGGTCTGACCTAAGTGAACAACAGGAAACTCCATGCAAACACCCCCATAGAAATGAGCCTCTCTCATAGTTTTATGAGAGAGGCTCTTGGTTTATTATGGCGTTTGCAGGCCGAAACTGACAGCAATGGCGCTGTCGATTTGGTTCATGACCCGATCATCCACATGACCCATATGTTCCCGAAGCCGGCGTTTGTCAATGGTGCGTATCTGCTCTAAAAGCACGATGGAATCCTTCGTCAGACCCACATCATGACCTGCCAGAGAAATATGAGTGGGCAGCTTTGCCTTTCCAGTTTGACTGGTGATGGCCGCCGCAATGACTGTCGGGGAATGACGGTTTCCCGTATCGTTCTGCACGATCAGAACGGGACGGGTACCGCCCTGCTCGCTGCCTACCACAGGACTCAGGTCTGCGTAAAAAATATCGCCTCGTTTTACGTTGGTATCCATTGGCTTCACACTCCGTGAGTAAAGTGACACGCCTCCGCTTCCGCGGCAGGTGTTACTCATATTCTCCCACACGGCAGCGGTTTTATACCATAAAAAGGCTCCCCAAACATTCTATGCTTGGAGAGCCGTAAAATTCGACAATATTTTCTTACACGATGTACTGCAGAATTTCGGAAGCCTTTCCGTTCTGCAGATAGATACGGGGAATCCGTTTATTGATACCGCAAAGGATTTCATATGGAATCGTATCCAGTTCCTTCGCCATGATCTCACAAGGTAAATCCGCTCCGATGACGGTGACCGGGTCACCCACCTGCACCTCAGGAATATCCGTCACGTCCACCATACACATATCCATGCAGATCCGTCCTACTACAGGCGCACGCTTGCCATGTATCAGGAAAGCTGTCTGACCGGACAGTCTTCTGGAAAGTCCGTCTGCATAGCCCATGGACAGGATTGCAAGGGTCTTTTCTTCCTGTGCCGTGTAGGTTCTGCCATAGCTGACAGAAGTACCTGCCGGAACCTGCTGAAGCTGGCTGACCGTTGTATAAAGGCTCATGACCGGCTGCAGTTTCAGAATTCCCTCCGTGTCGCAGGAAGGTGCAATGCCATATGTGGAAATACCGGGACGAACCATATCCATCGCATACTCCGGATACAGAAGCATACCGCCGGAATTGCAGCAATGACGGATCTCCGGCTGTATGCCTGCCGCATCCAATGCCGCAACAGCCTGTTCAAATCGGGTATACTGCTGACGGGTGTACAAAACATCTTCATCCAGTCGGCTGTCAGCCACGCTGAAGTGGGTGAAGATACCTTCCACATGGAGATGGGGCAGTTTCGCAGCTTCGGTCATCTCCGCAAAGCCCGTCTCATCTGCACGGAAACCCAGACGGGTCATGCCCGTATCCACCTTCAGATGCACGTTGAGAATAAAATTGGTACCATTGAGGGTATCATTGAGGGCTTTGGCATATTCCAGAGAATGAATTTCCTGCACCAGATCCAGATAGATCATATTCTCGGCATACATAGGAGGTGTATAACCCAAGATCAGGATAGGAGCACGGATGCCGCCCCGTCTGATCTGAATGGCCTCTTCCAAGTTGGAAACTGCCAGATATTCCGCACCCAGATCTACCAGCGCATGGCTCATAGGCACAGCACCGTGACCGTAGGCATCAGCCTTCATAACGCCCAAAAAGCGGCAGCCTGCAGGAATATGGCTGCGTATTTCATGATAGTTTTGTGCAAGGGCATCCAGATCCACGTCCGCCCATGTACGCTTCAGTAATTTCATAGGTTTATCCTTTCAGTTGAAACTGCGATATATCCAATGTAAGACAGCGGACACCGTCATAGACGATCTCGCTGTGAACGGGAATTCCTTCGCTGTCCAGCCATGTGTCGACAACCAGTTCGTCATCATCGTAGCCGTCCAGATATGTGATACGCAGCAGGTCGCCATCTTTACCTGCGGAAGAAATATAGGCACTGTGCCAACAGCTGCACAGCAGCCAAGCCGCTTCCATGGCAGAAACTCTGCCGCCGGCCATGGTCCCAAAATCCAGTGCCATACCGTCAAACTCCACGGCAGCACCGTCACCGGAGACTGTTGCCGAAATACCGGCGATCTCCTCCGGCTGCACAACTTCTATTTTTGCATTCTCCCCTGCCGTATAATCGCAGGAAACGGAGAATTCATAGACCCGTTCCCCAAAATCCGCACGAATATCGGCAAGAAAAGTACAGCCACCTGCCTCCAGCAAAGCTGTCCGCAGGTCAAGCGCCTCCTGAGCAGGCTCCCGACTTTGTCCGCAGCCTGCGAGCAGCAGCACCATTATAACACAGCAAAGAATTTTCTTCCAGACCATTCCACCACTTCCCTAAGGTAAAAGCTGCGGAAGCGCCTCCAGAAGGTCATTGGGACCCATACCGTACTGCCCCAGCCGTGCCGCTGCCAGATCCCCCGCTGTACCATGAAGCCATGCTGCTGTTGCTGCAGCTTCCAGCGGTGGGACACCTTGACCCAGAAGGGCTACCAGAATACCTGCCAGAACATCACCACTGCCACCGGTTGCCATACCGGCATTGCCCGTTCGGTTTACATAAGTAATTTCCCCATCGGTGATGACAGTTTCATGACCTTTTCGCAGGACAACAGCCCCCAGTTCTCTTGCCAGAGAACCGGCGCCTTCCACTCTGTCCGTTTCTGCAGCCTGGGTCAGACGGCGGAACTCCCCTTCGTGAGGGGTGATGATCAGCGGACAAGCCGCTCCGCGCAGTACATCCTTATGCGCAGCCATGGCATTTATGCCATCGGCATCCAGAACCAAAGGACATTTACAATTTTGGACGATCTGTGGAAGCAGATCATCCAGATCCTTGCTTCTGCCAAGACCGGGACCTACCAGACAGGCATCTGCCTGTTCCAGTCTTTCTAAGATATATGCTAATGCCTCCACGGAGAGTTTCCCCTCCCGATCCGGCAGCGGAAAGACCATAGGCGCATCCAGCTTGGATGCCACAATGGGATAGACCGATCTGGGCACACCGAGGAAGATCAGCCCTGCCCCTGTCCGAAGGGCAGCCTTGGCAGCCAATGCCGGTGCACCGGTATACCCCTCCGCACCGCACAAAAGAAGAATTCTTCCATAGTCTCCCTTATGGGTATTCTGATCTCTGGGCGGACAGTTCCGCTCTACCAAGGCAGACGATGTCCTTCTTGTGATTTTGACCTGATGCATCCCTGTCCCTCCTTCATTTTTGTTTATTATACTATTTTATGATTTTGAAGTCAATTTCTCTTGCATCTGCCGTCTTTCTGTGCTAAAATATGGCGGAATACGATAAAAGCGATGATCGAGCTGCCAAAGACCATCACCGGCTGCAGAGAGGACGGGGTTGCTGAAACCGTCTGCCGGCGGACAGCGGCCTTCCCTCGTGAGCTGCGGCCTGAACGTTCAGTAGGGTTTGCCGGGTGTCTCCGTTAAAGATACAGAGTGCGTCATTTGACGAATTTTGGGTGGTACCGCGGAAGAATGTCTTTCGTCCCTTTGGGGATGGAAGGCTTTTTTTATTTTGAAAATTCAACTAAAAGGAGTTTTGATACGATATGAAACAGCAGCTGGAAACCATTCGGCAGGAAGCCCTTGCCGCATTGGATGCAGCCATGGATGCACAGGAACTGGATGCCCTTCGCGTCCGTTATCTGGGCAAGAAGGGTGAGCTGACCGCCGTTTTGAAGATGATGGGCAAGCTTTCTCCCGAAGAGCGCCCCGTCATGGGTCAGGTTGCCAATGCCGTCCGTGCAGACATTGAAGAAAAGCTGGAGCAGGCTACTTCTGCCATCGCTGCCAAGGCTATGGAAGCCCGACTCAAGGAAGAAGCCATTGATGTGACCATTCCCGGTGAAACCGTGGAACTTGGTCATCAGCATCCCATGAACATGGTGCTGCAGGAGATCAAGGATATCTTCGTTGGCATGGGCTATCAGGTGGTCGACGGCCCCGAAGTGGAGCTTTCCTCCTACAACTTCACCCGTCTGAACATCGAGGAAGGTCATCCCTCCCGTGATCGCAGCGATACTTTCTACTTTACCGATGACGATTCCGTCATCCTCCGTACCCAGACCAGCCCCATGCAGATCCGCTTTATGGAAAACAACAAGCCCCCTCTGTGCATGCTGGCCCCCGGCCGTGTGTTCCGTAAGGACGAGGCCGATGCTACTCACTCCCCCATGTTCCATCAGATCGAGGGTCTGGTGGTGGCTGAAAACATCACCATGGGCGATCTGAAGGGTGCTCTCATCAATATTATGCGCCGCATTTACGGTGCCGACTCTCAGATGCGTTTCCGTCCCCACCACTTCCCCTTTACCGAACCCAGCTGTGAAATGGACATGCAGTGCCATAAGTGCCACGGCACCGGCGAAGTGGACGGTCAGGTGTGCTCCACCTGCCACGGTGAAGGCTGGATCGAACTGCTGGGTGCCGGTATGGTTCACCCCACCGTTCTGGAAAACTGCGGTATCGACCCCGAAAAGTACTCCGGCTTCGCCTTCGGCATGGGTCTGGAACGTATGGCCATGGGCCGTCTGCGCATCAATGACCTGCGTCTGATCTTCGACAACGACGTCCGGTTCCTGAACCAGTTTTAAGGAGGGATAGCAACATGAAACTCAACAGAAAATGGCTCCATGAGGAATTCGTGGACCTGTCCCATGTTTCCGATAAGGAATATGTCGAAACGCTGACCGTCTTCGGTCAGAAGGTGGAGACCTACGAGCGTATGGACGCTGAAATCAAGAACGTTGTGGTGGCAAAGGTTCTTTCCATGGTTCGCCACCCCAACTCCGATCATATGTGGATCTGCCAGGTGGATGTGGGTCAGGAAGAGCCTGTCCAGATCGTCACCGGTGCCCAGAACGTCCATGAGGGTGATCTGGTGCCTGCCGCTCTGCACAATTCCTGGCTGCCCGGCGGTGTTCACATCACCAAGGGCAAGCTCCGCGGTGAACCTTCTAATGGTATGCTCTGCTCCTTTGTGGAGCTGGGTCTGACCCAGAACGATCTGCCCGATGCCTATGAAGACGGCATTTGGATTCTCAACGACGAAGACTGCACCGTCGGTCAGGACATCAATCTGCTCATCGGCAACGATGATACCATCGTTGATTTCGAAATTACAAACAACCGACCCGACTGCTACTCCATTATCGGTCTGGCCCGTGAGTCCGCTGCCGCTTTCAAGATGCCCATGAAGCATCATGAGCCTGTGGTCAAGGGTTCTGATGCCGGTTCCATCTTCGAGAAGCTCGATGTGGAAGTCCCTGCTGAAAACCTCTGCAACCGCTATACCGCCAGAATGGTTGCCAATGTGAAGATTGGTCCTTCTCCCAAATGGCTGCGTCAGAGACTGCGTGCCAACGGTGTCCGTCCTATCAACAACATCGTTGATATTACCAACTACGTCATGCTGGAATACGGTCAGCCCATGCACGCCTTTGACTACCGCTATATCTCCTCCGGCAAGATCGTGGTTCGTGAAGCCGCTGAGGGCGAGACCCTCACCACCCTGGACGGCAATGTCCGCAATCTGACTCCCGGTATGCTGGTCATCGCCGATGACGACCGTGCCATCGGTCTGGCAGGTATTATGGGCGGCGAGAACTCCGAAATCGTGGACGATACCACCACTGTAGTCTTTGAAAGCGCCAACTTCAACGGCACTTCCATCCGTCAGACTGCGCTGGCTCTGGGTATGCGTACCGAGGCTTCCGGCAAGTTCGAGAAGAATCTGGACCCCATGATGACCGTTCCTGCCGTCAACCGCGCCTGCGAGCTGGTGGAAATGCTGGGTGCCGGTGATGTGTTGGATGGCACCATCGATGTTATCAACTACGTTCCCCAGCCCCGTGACCTGGTTCTGGAACCCGAAAAGATCAACCGCCTGCTGGGCACCGACATCTCCAAAGAGCAGATGGTGACCTATCTGGAGGCTCTGGAGATCCCCGTGGAGGGTGACACCATCCATGTGCCTTCCTTCCGTCCCGATCTGATCCGTATGGCAGATATCGCTGAGGAAGTGGGACGCAGCTTCGGCTACAACGAGATCCCCACCACCGCTTTCAAGACCTCTACTCAGGGCGGCTACACCCCCTTCATGCAGGCGGAAACCAAGGCAGGCTCCCTGTGCCGTGCCCTCGGTTACAGTGAGATCATTACCTACTCCTTCGTCTCCCCCAATGTCTTTGATCAGATCCGTCTGCCTGCAGACTCTGTTCTGAGAAATGCTCTGCGCATCCAGAACCCTCTGGGCGAAGATACCTCCATCATGCGTACCATTGCCCTGCCCTCCATGCTGGAGATTCTCAGCAGAAACAGTGCCTATCACAATAAGTCCGCCAAGCTGTATGAACTGGCTAAGATCTATCTGCCCAAGGAAGGCGAAGCACTTCCCGAAGAGCCCAAGATGCTGCTTCTGGGCACCTACGGTGCAGGTGAATCCTTCTTCTCTCTGAAGGGCGAACTGGAAGCCATCTTTGCCGGTCTGCGTCTACCCAAGGCACGTTATGCCGCTGTCAGCGATAACCCCTCCTACCATCCCGGCCGCTGCGCCAAGGTCACCGTGGACGGTGTTGATGTTGGCTTCATGGGCCAGGTTCATCCTCTGGTCTGCCAGAACTATGGCATGGATGCCGAAGTCTACTGCGCTGAGCTGGACTTCTCCAAGCTGTTCGAGCTGACCCTGCCTGAACCCACCTACACCCCCCTGCCCAAGTATCCCACGGTTACCCGTGACCTGGCTCTGGTCTGTGACGAGGCGCTGACGGTTGCTCAGCTGGAAGACTGCATCACCGCCGCCGGCGGCAAGCTCCTGCGGAAGGTCACCTTGTTCGATATCTATCGCGGCAAGGGTGTGCCCGAAGGCAAGAAGTCCATGGCTTTCTCTCTGGAACTTCGTGCCGATGACCGTACCCTCACCGATGAAGATTCCGTCGGTCTGGTCAACAAGGTTCTGGCAAAGTTGGAAGCCGATCTGGGTGCTGTTATTCGATAACTGTATATTGAAACATCCCGAGAACTGTGGTAGAATACTATCACAGTTCTCTTTTTATTGGAGGTAGTATTATGAGTGAATATTCTGTCAAGGATTTTGGTTGTATTTCCAATACGAAAATCTACGGTCTGGATGAAAGCATCATCCGTGCCAAATATCCCATGTCCACTGATGTCTCCACCCTTAACTCCGATGTGACAAAGGGTATTCTTGCTCTGGCTCAGTGCGAAAAGGGCACCGGTCATGACCAGTGGCTCACCGGTGTTATCGTACAGTTCGACCTGACCTACACCGTCAAGGCATGGACAGAAGCAGAGCGCTACCACTTCCTTAACTTCGTTTCCAGCCAGTCCACCATGCATCGCATTGCCCAGTTTGATCTGGATCAGCAGTATGATGCACACACCGATCCCAGAATCATCGAGATCGTTAAGGAACTGGTGGCTAAGTACAACGAGACCAAGGATCCCGAGGACTACCTGCGTGTTCTCATGTCCAATCCCTGCGGCTTTAAGCTGACCGCCGGTATGACTACCAATTACCGCCAGCTGAAGACTATCTATGCCCAGCGCAGAACCCATCGCCTGCCCGAATGGCGGGAATTCTGCGCATGGATCGAAACCCTGCCCATGGCCGAGCTGATCATTGGCTGAACCATTGACAACAGGGGCAAAATAGAGTAAGATACTACATATAAATTCCGGTAAGGAGGTAGTCCTATGGATCACAACACCATCAAATTCGTAGTGCCCGATGACGGTTCTGCACAGATGAAAGCAATTCTCTCTGAGGTGTATCACTCTCTCAGTGAAAAGGGTTATAATCCCATCAATCAGATCGTCGGCTATCTGCTTTCCGAGGATCCCACCTATATCACCAACTACAACAATGCCCGCAGCATGATCTGCAAGCTGGACCGGGACGAACTTCTTCAGGAATTGGTCCGGCATTATCTCTTCGACTGATTTGTGCAAATGACAGGCGGCTTTCAGCCGCCTGTTTTTCCCTATGATGTACCCCGTGTATTCCCTCAACATCCAACCCCTTTTATCCCCGAGCCAAATGTTACAGTTCGACATAATATATCGAATTATGTAAATCATGAGTTGACAAAGTCGAAACAATATGTTACAATTTGGTTACACCATTATTGGAGGTTCCTATGTCTGACCAGAAAGAAATGCTGACTTACAAGGGTCGTCCCTTGATGCGCAAAGATAACATGATCTATTACGGCTCCATGGCCGATGCATACATTGTGATGCTCCAGATTTTGGAGACCAAAAAGGAAAATGATCTGGAACTGGCCACCAAGGTCTCTGTCCAGCTGCAGCTCACCGATCCCAGCGTGCGTGCCAAGGATCGTGTTGTGAAAAAGAGTGAAAAGGACGGCTTCTACACGGCATTGGATGTTGGCTGTGTGTGGCTGGAGCGCGCACTGTCCTCTAAGTAAGAGGATCGGGAATACACGGAGGTACTCATGAAGCGTTATGCAATCAGACTGCTGACGGTCATTCTGGCCGTCTGCGTTTTTGTGTCCATGTTTTCTGTGGGCGCATCTGCAATTGAACTGAAAACCGGTATCGGTCTTGTGGAGAGCAACGGCCTGCGGCTGCGTGCAAAGCCCAATACCGATGCAGAAATCCTGGCTACTGCCGCTTACGGCGATCAGGTTGTCATCATCCGAAAGGTCGATGACTGGTATCTGGTGGACTACAACCTGCTGATTGGTTATGTCCATTCCGACTATGTTTCCATTCGGGACAAGGCCAACATCGAGCTGGGCGAAGGTATTGTGGAAGGTGCTGCAGTCAATCTGCGTGCCAAGCCCGATGCTTCCAGCGAACATCTGGCTACGCTCAAGATGGGTGACACCGCTTACATCATTGGCTTCAACTGCGGTTGGTACAAGGTCCAGTATGAAGGTCAGACCGGCTATATCCGTTCCGATCTGCTGGCTCTCATGGAAGCACCCAAGACCAACTCCCAGGCCGTTGTGGGCAAGGCTCCTGTGGTCGTTACTCAGGGCGATAAAGCTGTGAACATTGCCTATGATTACATGGGTGTTCCCTATGTCTGGGGCGGCACCACTCCCAAGGGTTTTGACTGTTCCGGTTTCACCAAGTATGTATTCGCCCAGATGGGTGTGACCCTCAACCGTACCGCTGCCCAGCAGCTGAACAACGGTTACAAGGTCACAGACCTTAAGACCGGTGATCTGGTGTTCTTCGAGAATACATATGCCACCTCTGCCGCTGCTTCCCATGTGGGCATTTACATCGGCAACAACCAGTTTATCCATGCCGCCGGCAGCGTGAAGGTCACCAGTATGGATCACGAGTATTACGCCCCCCGCTACATCGGTGCAAGACGCGTAGTCGAATAAAATTACAAAGAGACAGCCTCGGCTGTCTCTTTTTTACTTTATTTACGGTCTTTTTTCTGATAGAATAGAAAGAAAAAAGAAGGAGTACAACATGAATATTCTGATTTGCAATGTGGGAAGCACTTCCCTGAAATATCAGCTGTTCGACATGAAGAACGGCGAGCAGGTTTTGGCTGCCGGCGGTGCAGAACGCGTCGGTGCTGCCAAGAGTCTGTTTTATCACAAGAACAACAAGACAGGCGACAATCTGCGCACAGAGGCCGTCTTCCCTACCCATAAAGAAGCCATCAGCAAAATGTTGGAACACCTGTTGGCAGGCTGCATCCAGTCTCTGGAGGAAATTGCCTGTGTGGGTTTTAAGGTTGTCCATGCCAAGGGTGTTACCGGTGTGCAGTATCTGACAGAAGATGTGCTGAAGGCCATGGTGGATTTCAACTCCGTTGCGCCTGCTCACAACCCGCCCTATATCGCAGCCATCCGCCAGTTCCAGGCTTTGATGCCCGATACCCCCATGATTGGTTCCTTTGAGACCGCCTTCCATGCCCAGATGCCGCCGGAAGCCTACCTCTACCCCATTCCCATTGAACTTTCCAAAAAGCATGCCATCCGCCGCTACGGCTTCCATGGCGCTTCTCTGGAATACCTGTCCACATGGACTGCCAAGAAAATGGGTCGTGAGGATCTGAAGCTGGTCTGCTGCCATTTGGGCGGCAGCGGCAGCCTGTGCGCTGTCAAGAACGGTATCGGCGTGGATACCACCATGGGCATGGGATTGCAGTGCGGTGTGCTGCAGAACAACCGCATCGGCGATATGGACCCCTATATCATTTTCCATCTGGTGGAAGAATGCGGCATGACCCTCTCCGAGGTCAAGACCATGCTCCAGACCAAGAGCGGTCTGTACGGCCTCTCCGGCGGTGTTTCCAATGATCTGCGTGATATTCAGGAAGCAGCCGATGCAGGCAATGAGGATTGCCGAAACGCTGTGAATGCCTATTCCTACGGCATCAAGAAGTATATCGGTGCCTACACAGCAGCCATGGGCGGCTTGGATGCCGTTGTCTTTGGCGGCGGCATCGGTCGGAACAGTGCTGAAGTCCGTGCCAAATCTCTGGAAGGTCTGGCCTGCTTCGGTGTGGAGCTGGATGAAGAAAAGAACCGCAATGCCAAGGGCGGCGACGATCTTTCCAGAGACGGCAGCCCTGTCCGCATCTACGTGGTAGACACCAATGAAGAGATCATCGTTGCCAGAAAAGCTCAGCAATTGCTGGAAAAATGATAAATAAAACAGCTCCCCATGTATTGAACTGCCCAGTTTGTGCGGACAGTACAAAAGCAGGCCTTATGTAAGAATATTAAGTTTTAAGCGGAGTGGCGCCACTCCAGTTTTATTCTGGATGCGCTCATGGTTGCAGAAGTAAATATACCTGTCGATCAGATCATTAGCTTCCAGGAATGTTTTCGGTTTATGCCGCTAGATGCATTCTGTTTTTAGAATGGAGAATAAATTCTCTGCCATTGCATTGTCGTACGGATTACCTTTCCTTGACATTGACGGAGTTATCCCGTAGGATTGAGTTAGCTTGAAGTATGCTTGCGAGGTGTATTGAAAGCCCTAGTCGCTGTGGAGCTGCAACTCCGCAGCGACTCTCTTTTTCTCTTTCTTCATTGGCAGACGGATTGTGTCCAAGACAAGGTTCACCGTCTGCTGCGCAGCGGTTTTGTAGGCCACGATGCTGTTGTCATACAGATCCCGGATCATGGACAGATACAGTATGCCCTCTTTGGTGTGGATATAGGAAATATCTGTGACCCATTGCTGTTCGGTCTGGCGGCCTGGAACTGCCGTTTCAGCAGATTCTCATATCTATGTATCTGCTGTCCGAGATTTACCCACTTCCTGCGACGGCGGATCTCTGACAACAAACCGTACTTTTTCATGATTCTAAGTACTGTTTTGGGATTCCTCTCGATATTTCTTCCTTTCAGCCACTTCCAAACCCGTCTGTATCCGTAAGTCTTGTCTGTCCTATCCTGACATTCCTTGACCCTTTCTGCCAGTTCTGCGTCATGCTCTGGCTGTCTCTGCCGCTTTACAAAGTCGTAGTAACCGCTGCGGGATACCTCAAAGAACTTACACATGACGGATACCGGGTATTCTTTCCGGTGACGATATATTACTGTATACTTTACCTTTGGCCTCACATCCTTTCCACGGACTGCAGAAAACCCCGCAATAACTTATTCTCCATTCGAAGCCGTTCCAGCGCCTTCTATACATCTTGCTTTGGCGGCTGGCCATCTTTGCGTGTACGCCCTTTAGCTTTGGGTTCGATACCTTTCAGGGTCAGTGCTTGGCGTTTGTTATACCTACTGACCCACCATTCAATTTGTTTTAGTTCCAGACCTAATTCATCTGCTATTTCGCGCCGCGTATATCCTGCTTCCCGCATTGACACAATGACCGCCTCATATTCCTTGATCTTCGTATATCTTCTTTTGCTCATAACAATACCCCCTAATGTAAGATCTATTATCCTACATTAGGGGGCTGTTTGTCTATTGTCCGTTTTTACAGGGGCAGTTCATGTATCGGGGGCTGTTCTTGTTTTAATCTCGTACTAATAGAGCTTTTTACACCTTAGCATCGCTGTCTACACGAGCAGAAACAATCTGCATAGCAGGTTCCTCCCAATTTGGTGTGCGATAGGTGGAAACTGTTTCGCGGAAGGCACGGAACACATCTTCCCTGCTCATCGTTACAGATTGGTTCAATACAGCCAACTTATCCTCGATTTCCTGACGGGAATAGGCACGATCTCGCTCAATAAAGATCAACTCATTGTCTGTTCGATCCAGCTCTTCGTTCGCCATCAGAAGTTCTTCATAAAGTTTCTCACCCGGACGAAGACCGATTTCTTTGATATCTATATCCTTATAGGGAATATATCCGGACAGTCGGATCATATTTTCAGCCAAATCAATGATCTTAACCGGCTTACCCATATCAAGAACAAACAGTTCACCGTTCTTCGCCATTGCGCCGGCCTCAAGAACCAGCTGTACAGCTTCGGGAATGGTCATAAAATAACGAACCACTCGCCTATCCGTTACCGTAACGGGTCCGCCGTTTTCAATTTGCTTCTTAAAGAGCGGAATAACAGAACCGTTAGAGCCAAGTACATTGCCAAAACGGACAGCAGCAAATTCCGTATTGCTGCCAACACGGCACTGAATAACCATTTCGCACAGTCGCTTGGAAGCACCCATGATGTTTGTCGGATTGACAGCCTTGTCCGTAGAAATCAGCAAAAACTTCTGAACACCATATTTTTCTGCCATATTGGCAGTATGGTAGGTACCCATGACGTTATTCTTGATTGCTTCTGCAGGACTGGATTCCATTAGGGGAACATGCTTATGCGCAGCAGCATGAATAACAATCTCGGGACGAAGTTCATCAAAAACCTGCTCCAACCGCTTCTCATCACGAACAGACGCAATAATTGTCTGCAGGTTCAGATTACTGCCATATTTTCTGCGGAGCTCCTGTTCGATTTCGTAGGCATTATTCTCATAAATATCAAGAATGGCCAACTTTTTGGGGTTCTGCTTTGCAATCTGCCGGCAGAGTTCCGAACCAATACTTCCGCCACCTCCGGTAACCAGCACGGTCTTATGGGTATAAAAATGAGCCGTCAGTTCATTCTCTAGTTTGATACTGTTACGGAACAGTAAATCCTCAATGTTGAATTCACGAAGAGTCCGTTTTTCGGCAAGTGTCCCCTCATTACCAAGATAATCATACAGCTTCACCGGACATCCGGTAGCACGGTAACGATCATACAAAGCTGTCTTCGCTTCGGCACTGGTATCGGGGATGGCAATCACAATTTCCTGAACCGGCATGGATTTCAAAAGCTCATTGGTATGTTCATTCTCCGCAAAAATTCGAATACCGCGAATACGATTGCCTACCTTTCCGGTATCCTTATCAATAAAGCAATAGGGATAGTATCGGGATCTCGGATTGCGCAGTAACTCCTCAGCCAAAGCACAACCAACGTTACCGGCACCGACAATTGCAATATTGATCTTATTTTGCGTGCCGGCGGGCTGCTCCTTCTTTGTGTTCAGATGGGCATGTAGCTGCTGATAGACAAATCTACTGAAAAGCGTGATCAGAATAATCAGAGACACAGAAATCACAGTAAATGCCGCACCGGGATTCAACACAAAGAAGGCGCGTCCTAAGACCAAATAAAATCCGCAGGCCAGCACATCCGATGCCATGATCTGCAGATAGGCTTTGGCGTTGGCATACCGCCACACTTTGGAATATAAACGGAAGAAGCTGCGCATCGCAAACATGCACGCTGCCAAAATCAGCAATTTTAATACAAGATTGCTACCTTCCAATTTAACAGAACTGACGTTAGGAAAAACAGCTGCCGTCAAGAACGTGACAACCAACATAATCGTCAAATCAATCAACTGCAGCAAGATCTTTCGTTTGTTCATAGTACTCTCTCTTTCGGTCATTCAAATGTCGAAGCGACCAAATCCCATTAAACGCTTCAATGCAGCGCAAGGGGGACGCGGCAGGTATAAAGCCTGCCGCGTTATTATCTTGCAAGTCTGTTCAGATATTTACTTCTGAGCATTATCGGAAGCGTTTTCGGCAGCAGAGGTCTGGTAGCCGTATCCATACTTACTATAGCCATACTTACCGTAGCCGTACTTACCGTAGCCGTACTTGCCGTAACCGTAACGACCGTATCTGCCATATCGGCCATACTGCCGATAACGATACTTGCCATAACCGATGCCATTATCAGAGGAGACACCGTTAAATACGAAGCCAAGCAGCTTAGCCTTGGCATATTCCAGCTGCTCAACAGCATGGATAACGGCACCTCTCTCAGACTGATCAGCCTTCACAACAAAGAGGACACCATCGCACTGAGGTGCCAGAACAACGGCATCGATAACCATATCAACAGGGGGAGAGTCAATAATGATGTAATCATACCGCTCTCTCAAAGCCTCCAGCAGCTTCTGCATACGGACAGAAGCCAGCAGCTCAGAGGGATTGGGAGGAATATCGCCGGACAGAAGCAGATCGATACCATGAGTCTCATGGGTAGAAATCGTCACATCCATACGGCTGGAGTCCATAAGCAGATTACTGAGACCGGATACTGCAGAAACGTTCAGAAGCCTGCTCAGCTTGGGACGACGCAGGTCGCAGTCAATGATCAAAACCTTGCTATCTGTCTGGCCAAGAGAAATTGCCAGATTCAATGCGGTCAAACTCTTGCCTTCACTCTGCATAGCAGAGGTCACAACAATCACTTTACAACCTTCTGCATCAGTCAACGCAAAATTGACGTTTGTACGGAGCGTTTTGTATGCCTCTCTCAGAAAGAAACCGCTTTTAGAGTTCAGGATGAACTTACGGTCTTCCTTGATTCGGTTGGTCATCTGGGCTCTGGCCGCATCCTTATTATCCTTTTTTTGAAAGATCATTTTTCAACGGCCTCCTTTTCAGTCTCCGTGCTGCTGTATCCATAGCTGCTGCCGGCAGAGATAAACTCAAAGTTGGGAATTCTGCCCAGAACAGGCAGTTCAAACAGACTGGTCAAGTCATTTTCATCTTTAATACGGGTGTCCTTCAGATGGAAGATTGTAAGCACCAGAAGTGCGAGAACGAGACCAATTGCACCACCAATCAGAACAGAACGACTATAGCTGGGAGAGTAGCGACTCGTAGGAATTTTTGCCAAATCGATCAATCTGGCAGATGTACCTTCAATCAAGTTTGAAATCTCAGCCGGAGCAACCTCTGCAGCGGCATTGGCAATGCGGGCAGCCTCAACAGGATCTTCATTGATGACATAAATCTGGAAAATTTCGGTCTCATTCATCTGTTTTGCGGTAATCATCCGAGCAAGTTCAGAGGACGTATAATCACCGCCCAGATTTTCAGCAATTCTGTCCAGCACGCGGTCACTTTTTGCAATGCTGACATAGGTGTTAACCAAGCGCTGCGCAGCCGTAAGGTCAGAACTGGACAAATAATCCATATCCTCGGCACCGCGGCTGTTATTAACATAAATCGAAATACTGGCACGGTATTGCGGTGTAACAAACTTCCATGTAAAGCCAAGTGCAACGGAAGCACCTATCGCAAGGCAAAGAATGATAATCCACCACTTACGCAGATAGACAAGCAGAAGTTCTTGCAGGTCAATTTCCAAAGCATTAGCTCTTTCGTCCATAGTTCCTCTCATGTAGCACTTATCTCCATCTCCGGCAAACCGGCAAAATTTTAAACAAACCACACGGCATGACATACTCACACCATTTTGACCATAACATGATAACACAACTCCTAATAAAAGGCAAGCAGTTTCGTAGAAAATGGCAGAATTTGCACAAAACCTACTATTAGAGCGCAGATAACGTACCTGTTTCAACAGGGTGTCCTGAATGTATAACAAGAGAGCATCCACTTATGTGGATGCTCTCTTGTTGGTGCGCGAGGCGGGACTTGCCGGTTGCTGCGGCTGCGCCTTGCATCCTATTCGCTCAGCGACCGTGGGACACAGTCCCACAGTACCCGCTTCGCGCTCTTCACTAAAAACAGTCCACTGGACTGTTTTATTTACGCTCAGACCCTCTCGGGTTCAAGTCCGAATAAATAAACGAAGAGAGAAACATCATCAAAAGATGCTGTTTCTCTCTTGGTGCGCGAGGCGGGACTTGAACCCGCACGTCCGGAGTGGACACTAGAACCTGAATCTAGCGAGTCTGCCAATTCCACCACTCGCGCATGATATCAACGAAATTACCTTGACATCATAGCACCCGTGATTGGAATTGTCAATCCCCTTTTCTTACAGATACACCGCTTTCCCCTCCGCAAAGAAATACAATATTTTTGCCTTGATAGGTTTTTGATAAGTTTTCGCCAGCGCATCGGCATATGTTTCTATCTGCTGTCGATACCGCTCAGGATTTGCAACCCTGTCTGTCTTAAAGTCCACCACAGTCAGTCCGTCATCCTCTTCTACAAAGCAGTCCACCACACCTTGCATCATAATCCGCTCCCCTGCCGCATCAAGTCCGTAGTCGGCAGGATCAACAAGAATAGAGAATTTAAACTCTCTGCGTACATTCCGGCACAGGAGCCATTGCCCCAGATCCGATGTAAAGAAGTTCAAAATCTGTTTTCTATCGACAACAGCAGCCTGCTCTGCAGTCACATACTGCACCGAAACCAGTCTTTCCAGCTCTCTTTCAATATCAGCCGCATCCGTGCAGGCCGCATAGTCCGCAAACTGCATGAACAAGTGCGTGGCCGTACCGATTTCCGCCGCTGACATGGTTTTCTGAGAAAATACGGGACGTCGGAAAGAGAGAGTTGTTTGCTTTCGTTCTGCAGATCCCTCAGAAATTTCCTGATCCTGAACTCTTCCCTTCAGCTGTGTTGCCGTAAGCTTGGCTGGTATATGACAACTGCTTCTGTGGGGATAAACATATTGCAGCAATTCCAGTTCCTCTGCCTGTACCGCAGTCGTGACAGAGGGTTTCTCTTTCGGTTCACAATTTTCCGCTTGCTGCATATCGGCAAGATCACAAAACCTGATATCCCAGCAGGTATCCCAGACACGTGAAACTTCATTGTTTCCGCATTGTGCAAACAATTCCCCTGCTTCGGTTCTGCATAGGGCAGCCATCAGAATCCATTTACCCGGACTTCTGGCCGATGCGCACAGATCATCAGACAGCGGCCAAGTCAGCAAACTGTTCAAGGTCTTCATCTCAGAAACCAGATATCGGCTGTAGTAGGTCATAACCAGCCGTTCTCTCGCTCTGGTCATCGCTACATAAAGAACGCGAAGTTCCTCCGAAACGGCTTCACGGGTCTTTTTATGAACAATCGCCTTTTTCGCAAGCGTCGGATACCGGACAAATCTTTGATGATCGACCCGGTTGCAGCCGATTGCAAGATCATTATCCACAAGAATGGCATCCTGCATGTCCTGCAGATTGAATTTTCTCGACAGGTCACAAAGAAATACCACAGGGAATTCCAAGCCCTTGGAACTGTGGACAGACATAATGGTGACCGCATTTTCCGCAGCAGTTTTCGGGAGCGGAATCTGACCGCCCGCAGCTTGAATATCCTCCAGATACCACAACAGCTGCGGCAGCGCACGGCTGCCCATTGCTTCAAAGGAAACCACAAAACTGCGGAACGCAAGAAGATTTCTTTCTCTGCGCAGACCATCGTCCATGGCAGAAAAGACATTCAGAATACCGGTTTTTCGGAGAATCTGGTCTACCAGTTCGTGCAGACTCATCCAGGCAGAATCCTCACGCAGGCCTTCAATAATTTTCAGAACATCGGAAAACACCTCGTGCTGACCTATAGCATCATAGTAGTCATCCTTTCGGTTCTCCGTTCTCGGTGCGGCCAACTGTTCCGGAGTGAAGCCGAATACAGGACTGCCGAGCGCCGTCAATAGCGGAATATCCTGATGTGGATTGTCCAGAATTTTCAGGATTGCAACCAGTATCTGCACCTCAGAGGTTTCCAGCAGACTTCCGCCTCTGTCGCAGACAGCAGGAATACCGTATCGACCCAAAGCTTCCAGATAGTCTGATGCTGTTGAGGAAAGAGACCGCATCAGAATGGCAATATCTCCGGGACGAACAGGTCGTTTCACATCTCCGTCGGAAATCAGCGTCTCCCGATCCAGCATTTCACGAATGCGCATTGCCACATATTCCGCTTCCATCTCGGATTTATCCTGTCCCGGATCTCTGTGGGTCAGACAATGCAG
The DNA here is from genome assembly GCA_045579045.1 of Candidatus Avilachnospira sp. Taxonomy (GTDB): domain Bacteria; phylum Bacillota; class Clostridia; order Oscillospirales; family Oscillospiraceae; genus Avoscillospira. Next base: position 5,879 of record JAZNLL010000023.1, on the reverse strand, counting down.
TTCTACCGCAGAATCATCCAGCGGCAGAAACGTTCTTCCCTGCCGTAGCGCTTCATCGTCTGTGTAATCCAGATCGCCGACAGACTTGCGCATCACCATCCGAAACACATCGTTGCAGGCAGAAAGAATTTCTCCGCGAGAACGGAAATTCTCGGAAAGCATGATCTTTCTCGGCTGACCCGCTTCTGCCTCTTGCCACGGAACATACTCCAGATACTTCCGTAAGAACAGGGACGGATCTGCAAGACGGAACCGATATATGGACTGCTTGACGTCACCGACCATAAACCGGTTCTGACCGTTTCGAGACACGGCCTCAAAGATCGTATCCTGAACCTCGTTGGAATCCTGATACTCATCTACCATGATTTCAACAAAACGGTCTGCTACATCTCTTGCAATCTTCGTAGGCTTTCCCGTGTATTTGTCCGTCAACAGAGCGATCGCAAGATGCTCCAGATCGGAAAAATCCAGCAGCTTCCGACGCTTCTTCTCAAACCCGTAGGCTTCATCAAAGGACTTTGCAAAACGCAAAAGCGCCTTTGTTCCCTGACTGACCGCACGCAGATCCTCCAAAACGGTATCAGAAGGAGCAAAGAAATACTCCTGCCATTTTTTCAGTTCGGTCCAGCACAGAGAACGAACCTTGCCAAGACGCTCCTTCACCAGTGCATCCTCAGGCTCCCGGATCGCGCCGGCACGGCCGAACTCCGTTACGCGTTTGGCAACGATCTCATCCCATTTGCTGCACGCTGCAAGTATCTTCAACTGCTCAAGGTTTCCTTGAAAACATTTCTCCAGACCCTTTTGTATCCTGGGATAGAGTTCCATTTCCTTCAGACCGTTTTCCAGCTTCAAAATCTGCTGCTTCAGGAATTCCTGAAACTGCTCCATCAAGTAAGCGCCCCAGGGTGTCTGAGATGCATCCTCATAACGGTCCATGTCCAGCGCATCCAGCATATTCTGCAGCCAGCCGTCCATATCGGCACGGCAGCGCATCTCTCTGTGGGTCATTTTCACCGCTTCGGGCAGTCTGCGGTCATCCCGACCGTACCCAAAAGTTTCCACCATAGCCCGGAAGTCAGGCTCAAGTTTCTCATATCCCTGTTCCAGCATCCGTTCCAGAATTTTATCCTGCAGCGAACCGCTTTCGGCCTCCTCGGCTACGCGAAAGTCCGGTGACAGATCCAGCAGATGTGCATGGCTTCTCAAAATATCCGAACAGAAGGAATGTACAGTAGAAATCGAAGCCAGATAAATGCGGCTCATCTGTCTCTGCAGGTGTCTGTTTCCCGGATTCTCTGCCAGTTTTTCGCTCAGTGCCTGGGCAATCTTGATCCGCAGTTCAGAGGCAGCTGCCTTGGTGTAGGTGATCACCAGGAAATCATCCAGATTACAGGGATTTTCCCTGTCACAAATTCTGGACAGAAGCCGATCCACCAAAACCTTGGTCTTACCGGAACCCGCCGCCGCGGATACCAGCAAGGCACCGCCGCGATCATCCACCACAGCCTGCTGTGAAGGGGTCAATCTGATTTCAGCCATCGTCTTCCTCCTTTTCCATCAGTTTCTGCCAGAATTTCGCCGCAGAAGTTGCAGCCATGGGACGAATGTCATGCTCACACAAATCCATATGACAGACGCTTTTGTAATCACAGAAACGGCAAGCCGAATCCTGACCGCGCACGACCGGATTGGGCGATACAGTACCGGAAAAGATCGCATCGGTCATATCTGCAAGCGTACGAAGCACGTGACGTTCCAGAAGTTCCAGCTGATTTCGGTCAGCAAGGTCGCCTTCCGGTCCGTTCTTTCCTATCTTGTAGGGCATATATCGAGGTTGTTCGTGGTCTTCTTCCATAGCCATCAACAGCCTCTCGTCACTGCTGATCAGACCTCTGCGTCTGCGTTCCTCTTGGTGCATCTGCAGAACATCTCCATCGGCAGGTGCGGGAGGGGTCAAAGAATAATCCTTTCTTGCCGGCAAATACAGAACACCGGCGGGAATCAGCTGTTCATAGCCGTAGTGCTTACCGCCGTATTGTTTCAGCGCAAACAGATAAATCAGCATCTGCAAGCCTGCACCATTCAAAATATCCGTGTAATCAAAATCCTTATGTCCTGTCTTGTAGTCCACAACGCGGACGTAGGCTTTCCCGTCAGCTTCGTACAGATCCACACGGTCCACAAAACCGGAAATACGGCACAGTGCATTCTTTCCCTGCACCTCCACCGCCGGCAGATGTTCCGTGTTCCCTTTTCCGGAAAACTCCAGTTCGCAGTCGATCGGCTGGAACAGGCTGTGGCGAAGTTCTTCTCCAAGATCCATCACAATGTCGAGTATTTCCGATCTGGATCTGTTCAGCAGATAAGCTGCACGCTGCACCTGCTGAGGAAAATGCGCCTGCACATAACTGTTGATCTCATCCAATGCGATGTCCATAAGCCGCTGCTGACTGATATCGGCAAACCCGCCCTCATCCTTCACTCGAAGGACTGTGTTTTCCAAAACCGCATGCACAAAGGTACCAAAGGTAGACGGATCCATTCTGGCCTGTTTTCTCGGATCTGCCTTCAAGCCGTAGGCCAGGAAGAACGCAAAACGGCATGCGGCATACTTGTCGATTCTGGATGCAGACAGGTAAAGCTGCTTTCCGTAAAGCCCTTCCACGGTCTTTTCGGACAAGGGTTCAAAGCCATAGTTTCGCAACTGTCTCAGCTTTTCTTCCCATACGTCCAGCTGCTGAAGAGAAACTGCAGAGGTATCACCCTGGCGAAGTCTCCAAGCTGCAAGAGACGGAATGTCCAGAAACACATCACCGTCTGCCGTCTGAACTGACTGTGGGAATAAGGCTGTAGCACGTCTGTACAACCATGCCGGCTGTGCGCCCGCATAGGAAAGACGGATGCTTTCAGTCGCGGCAGAGAGTGCGCTGTAAATTCTGCACATCTCGTGATCCATCTGATCCACTCTCGGAGGCGAAAGAGAGAGTCCCTGCGCCACCAATTTTTTCCGTTCCTCCTCCGTCAGCAATCCGTCACCTGTTCTGTAGGCCGGAAAACTTCCGTCACATGCACCGAGAACCAGAAGATGTCTTGTCTTTTTCTGTCGGAGATCCTGCAGCGCACCCACATACACCTGATCCAAGCCTGCGGGAATGGTCGCCACGTGATATTGGGTCAAAACAGACCGATAGAGTCTGAAGAAGTCATCCGGTGTCCTGACTGTACTGCCAACAATCATCCACGTCTGTTCCAAAGATTGACGAAGGATATCATAAATCTGGAACAATTCCTGTCCCATCTGACCGCCAAGTTCATTCGCCTTGCGTTCCAGTCGCTCACGGAGCTGAACTTCCTCCAGAAAATCATACAGACAAACAACCATTTCGCCTGTGTTTTTTGCTTTCAGCAAACCGCCTCGCAGACGCAGCAGCGGTCTGAGTGCAATCTCCCTGTCCGTATTCAGCTCCGCAAGTTTCGCCCGGTCGTCATCGGTCCAGTTTTCACCAAATCCACCGGGATGCAGTTCCCAGGCCTGCTCCCATTGACCGGCATGAAGATTCCAAAGATAGGCATAGCAATCCAGTCTGTCGCAACGGTCTTTTGCAAGCAAAGGCAGTCCGGATTTGAGATACAAAGCCACATCCTCATAATCCATCGGGCCTACCGCCGCCATCAGCGCAGAAAGAACCGCGTTCAAAATCGGCTTATTCAGAATTTCATCCCGTCCTGCCAGATAAAAGGGCACATCCGCCGTGGAAAGTGCCGCTCTTAAAGGTGCTTCATACAGACCGCTGTCGGTAAACGCCAGCGCAATATCTCTGCATCGCTCCCCTGCCTTCATAAGTCGCTTCACTTCTCTGACAGCATAGCGGCATTCTTCATCGACGGAAGAGAATGTGCAGAGCCTAATCCGCTCCGATTCCAAAGGTTTCACACTTCCAGAGGAAAACACTTCCTTTAGGAATGCAGTCAACGCAGGATCCCGTTCGGAGACCACCCCGATCGGCAAACACTCCGTCTGAATATCCCATTTTTCCGCAAGATTTTGAAGTCGTCCGCGTGTATCGCAAACAGGTCTCGTGACCATTCTGTCCTCATCGGCAGTCAGCGCAACCCAGACATGACTGCTTCTTTGAAGCAGAACTTCGAGAATTTCCAGTTCCACGCCTGTGAAATCAGAAAATCCGTCTATATAAAATGTGCGCTTGTCCGCCCAATCGGTTTCAGCCAGCATATCACGAAGCCAAAGCAGTTTCCCGACAGGATCAGCCTTGCCGTTTGCACAGACTGCCAGATAAGCCTCATACAGCAGCCCCAGTTCTTCCAGCTTCTGGGCAAACTGCCCCTCTGATCTGGCTGAGGCTTCCAGCAGCACATTGGGCTGCAGACAGTAGCTTTGGAATTCCTCGACCATTGCCACGACCTCCGCCAGAAATTCCGGCTTACGCAGCACAGCCGCAAAGAGTTTGATGCGGGAGGATATCTGTTCTGCCGCCATAGCCATAGCCAGAACCTGTCCACCCTGATCGAGGTAGGCCCTGGCCGTGCCGCCATAGGACGCAGCAATCCGCTCGGACATCCGTGAAAAACTCAGAACTTCGGCATAGCGGCTGATCGTGTCACCGCCAACCCGACAAAGTCTGCGTTCTGCCTCATGGGAAAACTGCTCCGGCACGAGCAGAATAGACCCATTATCAACATCGTGTGCTTCTTCACACAACAAATCCATCAATCGATCCGACAGAGAAAGTCGATCCGCTCCGACCAGCAAATGCAGCATACAATCCCTCCTTTTTCGTATAGTTTAGCACAATCCCTGTCCAAAAGATAGTACACATCCCCATGGATTGACAGAAAAACATTTCCTGCTATAATATACACAATGAGAGCCGCACACCGGCTGTGTGCGGCCCCCTATCTGAACAGCGGCTCGGATCCGTGCGGGCAGAGAGCCTTTCCCCGCACCGCCGTATGTTCAATTTTATGCCAAAAAGGTCGCCTATGTTACAGACGACTGCAAATTATGACCCGGAGGTCTTTATTATGGTCAAACTTTCTCCCTCTATTCTCTCCGCCGACTTTGTCAATCTGGAGCGGGACATCCGTGCGTTGGAACCTGCCGGCGCCGACTATGTGCACATTGATGTTATGGACGGTCTTTTTGTCCCCAACATTTCCATCGGCATTCCCGTTGTTGCCGCCATCCGCGGTATTTCCGATCTGTTTCTCGATGTCCATCTGATGATCGACCGTCCCGTCCGTTATGTGGAACGTTTCTGCAAGGCAGGTGCCGATCTGGTCACCATCCATGTGGAAGCCGACACGGAGGAAAACACGCGGGAAGCCCTGAAGATCATCAAGTCCTGCGGCAAAAAAGCCGGTGTCGTGGTCAAGCCCAAGACCCCTGCCGAAGCCGTTCTCCCCTTCATTGATCTGTGCGATCTGATCCTGGTCATGACCGTCGAGCCCGGTTTTGGCGGACAGAGTTTCATGGCGGACATGATGCCCAAGGTCACCAAGCTTCGCCAGCTCATCACCGAGCATAATCCTTCCTGTGAACTGGAAGTGGACGGCGGCGTCAATATCGAGACCGGCAAGGTCTGTGTGGAAGCCGGCGCCGATGTGCTGGTCGCAGGATCCGCCTTCTTCGGTGCTCCCGATCACAAGGCATTTGCAGACAGCATCCATGCCCTGTAAGAAAACATAAAAAGTGGCTGCTTTCGCAGCCACTTTTCTTTTGGCCTTTAGGACAAAAGAACCCCCGGCTGAGCCGGGGGGATAAAAAGCTTATAGCGGAAAGAAAACCTCCAGTGATAAGATAGAAGTGGTCTGCCAACCGCACTATCGAACAAAGGAGGTTTTGTCATGAATGA
>JAZNLL010000022.1:0-20576 GCA_045579045.1 Candidatus Avilachnospira sp. | reverse complement strand
GCCAAGCACGACAAGGCCCACTATCCCGACATTCTCACCGCTCATGAAGGTGCTGCTCCCTACTACACCAACTCCAGCCATCTGCCTGTTGGTTACACCGAAGACGTCTTCGAGGCATTGGATATTCAGGACCGTCTGCAGCCCTTGTACACCTCCGGCACCGTCTTCCACACCTTCCTGGGCGAAAAGCTCCCCGACTGGAAGTCCGCTGCCATGCTGGTGCGCAGAATCGCTGAAAACTATCAGCTGCCCTACTACACCATGTCCCCCACCTACTCCGTCTGCACCGATCACGGCTACATCAGCGGTGAAGAGTACACCTGCCCCATCTGCGGCAAAAAGACGGAAGTTTACAGCCGTATCACCGGCTACTACCGCCCCGTTCAGAACTGGAACGACGGCAAGTCTCAGGAATTCAAGGATCGTAAGACCTATCACACCAACGGCAAGCCCCATGTGGTGGGCACCTCCGCACTGAAGCCCTGCTGTGAAGAAGTGGCTGTGCCTGTGAACGAAAAGCCTCTGCTGTTCGTCACCAAGACCTGCCCCAACTGCCGTATCGTCAAGCCTCTGCTGGACAAGGCCGGTATCGCCTATGAGATCATGGATGTGGCCGAGCATCACGATCTGGCCAGACAGTATGATCTGCAGCAGGCTCCCACTCTGGTGGTGGGCGGCACCGTCTATGCCGGTGTGGCTGCCATCAAGCAATTTTTGAAGAAATAATCCATTCAGAACGCCGCGCCTTTCCTTGGCGTGGCGTTCCCCGCTTAAGGAGGATTTCCCATGACTGATATTTTGATTATCGGCGGCGGTCCTGCCGGACTGACTGCAGCCATTTACGCCGCCAGAGCCGGCAAGTCTGTCACCGTCTGCGAGCAGGAGAGCTTCGGCGGTCAGATCGCCCAGGCTCATCAGGTGGACAACTACCCTGCCCTGCCCGGCATCAGCGGCATGGAATTGGGCGATAAGCTCTGCGCCCAGGCTATGGATGCCGGTGCCAGTGTGGAATTTACAGGTGTCACGTCTCTGACCCGTGAGAGCGACGGCACTTTTACAGCCCAGACCGACGATGGCGAACTGAAAGCCAGAGCCGTCATTTTTGCCGCAGGCGCAAAGCCCCGTCCCATGGGTGTGGAGCGGGAGCAGGAACTGACCGGCAGCGGTGTAGGCTACTGCGCACTGTGCGACGGTGCCTTCTTCAAGGACCGGGATGTGGCTGTGGTCGGCGGCGGTAATACGGCCTTCTCCGATGCCCTGTTTCTGGCTGATGTATGCAAAACCGTCACCCTTGTCCATCGCCGGGAAGGTTTCCGGGCAGAACAGCCCCTCATTGAAGCTGTACAGAAGGCGGAGAATATCCGCATCATGACGCCCTATACCATTTCTGCCCTCGTGGGTGAACACAAGTTGGAGGCTCTGACCCTTTCCCATCGGGACAGCGGTGAGACTGTGAACCTGCCTGTGGACGGCGTGTTTGTGGCACTGGGCCGTGTTCCCGACTGTTCTCTGGTGGCAGAATTTGTGGATCTGGACCCCCAGGGTTTCATCGCTGCCGATGAAAGCTGCCAAACCAGGACCCCCGGTCTGTATGTTGCCGGTGACTGCCGCGCCAAGGCTGTTCGCCAGCTGACCACTGCCGTGGCTGACGGCACGGTGGCTGCCACTTTGGCCTGCGAGCATCTCAATCAGTGATACAAACGCCTGCTGTTTCATTGAAACAGCAGGCGTTTTATGTTATAATAGGAAAAAATCTCCAAGGAGGCATCCTTATGAAACTAAAATATCTGGGAACGGCTGCGGCAGAAGGTGTGCCTGCGGTTTTCTGTGAATGTGAAAACTGCAAAAAATCAAGAGCTGCCGGCGGTCGGAATATCCGAACCAGAAGTCAGGCGATTTTGGATAATACCCTGCTCATTGACTTCCCGGCCGACACCTATCTGCACTATCTCCAGCATAATTTCCCCCTGAATAAGATCAAAAACTGCCTTATCACCCATTCCCACGAGGACCATCTGTATGTGGATGATATTAAAATGCGGAAAAAGGGCTTTTCCCATCTTGCCGATGATGCTCCACTGACCTTCTACTCTGACCGAAGCGGCTATGAAATGCTCTCTGCTGTGACGGAAAATCTCCCCAACGGTGAGGCAAAGGCTGTGTTAATCAAGCTCTTTGCGCCTTTTGAGGTGGAAAGCTACACCGTCACTGCCCTGCGGGCTGCCCATGCAGAGAAATCCTCTCCGGTGGTCTACATCATCGAAAAGGACGGAAAAACCATCTTCTATTCCAATGATACCAGCGAATATCCCGAAGAAAGCATGGAATATCTGAGAGCCTATGGCAAACCCATGGATCTCATTTCTCTGGACTGCACGGAAGCCGCTTCCCACGTGACCTATGTGGGACATATGGATCTGTGGCGGTGTGCTGCCCTCCGGGAAAAGCTGAAGGAGATGGGCGTTGCCGATGACCATACGGTTTTTGTGCTGAACCACTTCTCCCACAATGGCACCGATGTGCTCTACGATGATTTCAAGGAAATCGCCGCAAAAGAGGGTTTTATCGTCTCCTATGACGGTTTGGAAATTACCATCTGAACACACCAAACCCCATCCGGTTCGTCACGCCGGATGGGGTCCTTGTGAGGGCTGCAGGCCGTTTGGCGATCTGCGAAGTTCCCCGCAGCATCAGCCTGCAGCATTGGGGTCAGAGAGAGAGAAAGAAAAGAAAATAGAAAACGAAAATCAAATTAGGCTTTGTATCTGTTCTTTGGTATCACCTCCTGATGGTTTTATCTTACAGGAAAATACTTTCCAAATGTTGAACAAGCCGTAACCGATTTGAAAACAAAGATTGAATGTTTTGTGAACGAAGGAGTTTTTTATGGCTAATCCCTTTTTATCCTGTGTCCACACCCACACCCACTTCTGCGACGGCAAGGATGCCCCGGAAGTGATGGTCAAAAAAGCGTTGGAACTGGGTTTTGTGTCCCTGGGCTTTTCCGGTCACACCCCTGCCAGATGGGACCCGGCTGCCATGACAGAGGAGGCTTTGGAACAATACATTACGGAAATCCGTCGGCTGCAGCAGGTTTATGACGGTCAGCTGGAGATTCTGTTGGGCATTGAACGGGAAAATGACAAGCACCCTCTTCCGGAGGATGTGTTTGAATACAGCATCGAGTCCGTTCACTCTCTGGAAATTGACGGTGAGCCCTGCTATATCGACTGGTCTTTGGAAAAGATGCAGGCCGGTGTGGAGAAATTTTTTGGCGGAGACATCTATTCTTACGCAGAGGCTTATTTTGCCACCTGCGCAAAGCAGTATGAAAAGAGCAAGGCACAGATCGCCGGTCACATTGACCTTGTGACCAAGTTCAATGAACGTGCACCCTTGATCGATGAGACCAATCCCCGGTATCGGAAGGCACTTTTTGAGGCCATTGATACGGGTTTGGAGAAAGGGCTTGTATTCGAGGTCAACAGCGGTGCCATTTCCAGAGGCTACCGCACCACACCCTATCCTGCGCCTTTTATTCTGGAGTATCTGTTGGAGAAGAAGGCGCCGGTAGTGGTCACCGGTGACTGTCATGATGCCAGATATCTGGACTGCCATTATGAGGAGATCGCAGAGCTGCTGCGGACCATCGGTTTCAAGAGCACCCTGCGGCTGCGGAAAAATGGATGGGAAGAGATCGGATTGTAAGAATAAAAAAGAGGAAAGGCTGAGCCTTTCCTCTTTTTCTTACTCTTCAATGGGGTCTTTTCCCAGTCTGCCGGTGACATGCATATAAAATGCCGCTTCGGCAGTACGCATATAGGGTGTCAGCCACAGATTGCCGATACCGAGAGTCAGTGTACACAACAGTGCCCAGCCGAAAAAGCTCATCTGCAGGCAGAACAGCCGCCACTTGTTGCCCTGCATGAGCCGCTTGGACTCACGGATGGCGTCCATGGTTTTCAGTTCCGGAAATTCTGCCATGAGATAAGGTACCATGGCATAGCTGTATGTAGCAATGATACCGGGGATGATGAACAACAGGCTCCACAGTACGATAAACAAAGATACCACAAGGTTCATCACAAAGCCTCTGCCCAGACGGTCGAAATGGGTGAAGAGGTCATTGAACTGGGCATCCTCTGTATCCTTGACCAGATTGGTATGGAACTGACACCAGCCCATATTAACGGCACCGCCAAGGACAATGGAGATGAGGCTCATGACCACTGCCACCGTGGTGAGGGTGATAAAAGCACTATGGTCGGCAAAGCTGAGATAGCCGCCGCTCTCACTTGCGCCATTACCTGCCGCGACAAATCCACCGGTGAGCAGAGAGGCCACCAGACCGACTGCTACAGCCTTGCCCCAGTTGCCGCTGAGGGCATTTCTCGCTTTTTCCCGAAAATCCGATGCGTACATCATAACAAGCACCTCTTTCTTATTTTTCTTTATAATAGAGCATGCAATGGCAATAGCCTTCAAAGTTGGGATCTGCCATCTGGGCACGGAATTCCCGGCAGATGCACTTATTCTCCTCTGTCCGCTCCATGCGGCAGGGACAATAACCGCCCGTGCGTTTCAGACCCTCTTTGACGGTTTTGACCACCTGTTCGTTATCGTTGAGGCGGATTCCCATCTCAAACCTCCAGCAGTTTTTCCAGATCTTCCAAGCTCTGATAGCCCACGGACTGGTTCACCAATTTGCCATCCTTGAACACCAAAAGTGCCGGGATGGTCATGATGTTATACTGATGAGCCAGCTCCATCTCTTCATCCACATTGACCTTGCCCACCTTATGGGTCTTGCTCAGTTCTTCCACAATGGGAGAGAGCATCATGCAGGGACCGCACCAGGAGGCCCAGAAGTCTACCAGAATGGGTTCTTTACTCTGCAGAACGATCTCATCAAAATTATCTTTATTCAAAATATGTTCCATATAAAATCTCCTTTCGGTTTTCTCTATTATAGCATAAAAAATGCCTGCCGCAAGAGTTTTGCGACAGGCATTTTTTGTTAGAAGAACATGACGATGAATTTGGCGGCCAGAACCACCAGAACCATAGCCATGGGGTAAGTTGCGGCATAGGCAGCGGTGACAGCATCGGTGCCTGCCGTGTGGATGAGGGTACCCAGTGCAGGGGTACTGGTCATGCCGCCGGTGATGGAGCCGAGGTTGTTGAACACGCTGAGCTTGAACACATACTTACCCAGAATGTAGCCTACGATCATAGGAACGGTGGTCAGAATGGCGCCGTAGATGAAGTAGGACAGCTTCACATAGGTCATGAAGTTGACACCGCCGGGGACGCCTGCGCCCACCAGGAACAGCATCAGACCCAGTTCACGGAAGAAGTTGAGGGTATTCTTGCTGACGGACAGGTCGATCTTGCCGATGTGACCGAAGTGACCCACGATCAGGCCCATGATCAGTGCACCGCCGGAAGAACCCAGGGAGAAGTTGATGCCGGGGATCTTGATGGCGCCCAGGATCATACCCAGAACGGCAGTGAGCAGGAAGGGGAAGAAATCCAGATCGTCCACCTTCTTCAGAACCTTATCCACCACCTTGACCTTGACCGTATCGGCAGCGGTGAAGCTCTTGCGCTCTTCTTCCATATTGACCTTCAGGAACTTGGGCACCAGCTGGACAAAGAACACGACGCCCAGAACGCCGAAGATATAGGCGATTCCGTAGCCGGCAGTGACTTCTGCGGCGGCAGCTTCGGAGATGGCACCGGCTGCTTCCTTGGCAGCGGACAGGCCGGGGGTGGTGGTCAGACCACCGGTCAGCAGACCGGCAGTGATGGTGGCAGGAACACCGCCAACCTTGATGACCAGCCATGCAGTCAGCACACCTACACCAATAATGGCAACGCCCATGAACACATAGGCCAAAGATGCCTTGTTCATGCCGCGGAAGAACTTGGGACCTGCGATCAGACCAACAGCGGTAACAAACATGGAGGTACCGAGGCTGGAGATCAAAGAATAGAGAGGCTTGACGGAGGCATCAAACAGCACAACGGTCTTTTCGCCCAACTGGAAGGAAGGGACATAGTTGGCGATGACGCCAAAGACCAGAGCCATCAGCAGGACGCCTGCCGTACCAAGGGAAATACCCTTGATCTCAATGCCGCCCACCAGATAGCCAACGGCAGCAATGACAAAAACGAAGAACAAAGTCGTCAGAAATGCACCGGCAACGCCGGTCAGATATGCAGTCATGAGAACAAATGCCTTCTTTCTTATGCTTTACGCGCGTAGTCGGGGAGCAGCTTGGGAGAGACAGCATTGGTCTCGATACCGGCGGCTGCCAGTTCCTTCTGGAAGGCATCCACATGGCTGAGGGTCAGAGCGCCCACAGTCACATCCTTCGCCTTGGCGGCGGCATTGCGGCCGGCGTTACGGCCAAAGACGATGATGTCCAGCAGGCTGTTGCCCATGAGGCGGTTACGGCCATGGATGCCGCCAACGGCTTCGCCGGCAACAAACAGGTTCTCCACATCGGTCTGACCGTCGTCGGTGATCTTCAGACCGCCGTTCTGATAGTGCAGAGTGGGGTAAACCAGAATGGGCTCCTTGCGGATATCAATGCCGTACTTACCGAACATACGCATCATGGCAGGGATGCGCTTTTCGATGGTGCCTTCGCCGTTCTTCATCTCGATCATGGGAGTATCCAGCCAGACAGCGTAGCCCTCGGGGGTCTTGACGCCGTTGCCACGGGTGGAGCACTCACGGATGATGGAAGCAGCGGAGACGTCACGGGTCTCCAGGGGGTTCATGAAGGCTTCGCCATTGACATTGATGAGCATAGCGCCCAGAGAACGGACCTTCTCGGTGACCAGTGCGCCGAAGATCTGTGCGGGGAAGGCAGCACCGGTGGGATGGTACTGGAGGGTATCGGCGTAGAGCAGACGGGCACCGGCACGGTAGCCGAGAATCAGACCGTCGGCAGTGGCGCCGTAGTGGTTGGAGGTGGGGAAGCCCTGATAGTGCAGACGTCCTGCACCACCGGTGGCGATGACCACGGTCTTTGCCTTGGCGATCAGAATTTCCTCAGTTTCCATGTTCATGAGGACAGCACCGGCGCAGTGGCCGTTTTCGTCCTTGATCAGCTCGATGGCGGAGGTGAAGTCCACCACGGGAATCTGGCGGTTCAGAGCTTCGTCACGGAGGGTACGCATGATCTCTGCGCCGGAATAGTCCTTGGCTGCGTGCATACGCTTGCGGGAAGTACCGCCGCCGTGGGTGGTGACCATGGTGCCGTCGGGAGTCTTATCAAACTCCACGCCCAGCTCGCTGAGCCAGCGGATGGCATCGGGAGCTTCGGTGACCAGCTTATACAGCAGATCCTTCTGGGCAGCAAAGTGACCGCCGCCGAAGGCATCGATGAAATGCTGGGCAGGGCTGTCATTGGGCTTGTCGGCAGCCTGGATGCCGCCTTCTGCCATCATGGGGTTGGCATCGCCCATGCGGTGCTTGGTCACGACCATGACCTTGGCACCGGCATTGTGAGCCTCGATGGCTGCGGAAGTACCGGCACCGCCGCCGCCGATGACCAGAACATCCACATCATAGTCGGGATTGGACAGGTCGATGGCCTTACCGGCAATGCGGGAATTGGCCTGCAGCAGAGCAGCCAGTTCCAGAGGCACTTTTTCGCCCTTGTTGGGGCCCATCTGCAGAACAGTAAACTGTTCCTGCTTGTAGTCGGGGTGATAGGTGGCCAGCAGGGTCTCCTTCTCCTCGGCAGTCATTCTTCTGGGGTCGAGCTTCACATTTTCAGCTCGGGCAGCTTCCACCTTCTTGATGGATTCCTGCATGTTCAGATCCAGATACATATGAGACCCTCCTTACTTCTCGATTTCACGGGTGTTGTACAGTTCCTTCATCTCTGCCAGAGGCTTCTGCATCAGATTCTCCAACAGTTCCTGGAACTTGCCGTCATTGATCTCAGCGATGCGGTCATCCAGATGATCGCAGTGAGGTGCCAGATACTTGCCGTTGAGACGGCGAGCCAGCATTGCCACCTGAGGATGGGAAATACCGGCAGGGCAGCGGGAAGAGCAGATGCCGCACATGACGCAGTCGAAGGACTCCTCGGCGCACTTTTCATACTCGCCGCGCTGAGCGTAGGCGATGTACTGCATAACATTCAGGCTCTGAGAACAGGCCTTGGTGCAGGCGTTGCAGCCGACACAGGCGTAAATTTCGGGGTACAGCTGCATCATGATCTGCTCGGTGGGCTTGACCTTCTCGATATCGTAGACGGCCTTGACCAGGGGGAAATAGGGCAGGGTTGCCACATACATATTGTCTTCCACCTTGGTGGAGCAGGCCAGGCAGGCCTTCAGCTCACGGTCACCGGCAATGCGGTAGATGGTGGCGCAGGCGCCGCAGAAGCCGTTACGGCAGCCGCAGCCGCGAACCAGCTGATAGCCGGCATATTCCATGGCCTCCATGATGGTCAGGCTTTCCGGCACTTCATATTTCTTTCCAAACAGGAATACACGAACCATATTTTCCATGTCTAACTCTCCTTAATATTCGTCCGGCAGTTCGCTCATCTGATCCAGACGGAACACAGGGCCGTCCTTACAGACATACTTATCGCCGATGTTGCAGCGGCCGCACTTGCCGAGGGCACACTTCATCTTCAGTTCGAAGGTGGTATAGACCTGATCTCTGCCGAAGCCCAGTTCTTCCAGACCGGCCAGAGTGAACTTGATCATGATGGGAGGTCCGCACATGACCACAGTCTTGGAGGTATCGAAGCCCAGTTCCTTGACATAGTTGGGAACGAAGCCAACATGACCGTCCCAATCGGGCTGCTCCCGGTCGATGGTCAGGTGGACATTGATACCGTCCTCCTGGCACCACTCATCGAGAATTTCCTGATAGTCCACCAGATCTTCCTTGCTGCGGGAGCCGTAGACGATATCCACGGTGCCGTAGTTGGAGCGGTAGTGACGGACATAGTTGATGACAGAGCGCAGAGGTGCAAGGCCGATACCGCCGGCGATGAACACCAGATCCTTGCCCTTGAAATCGGTCTCCACAGGGAAGCCGTTGCCGTAGGGACCACGGAGGGTCACCTGCTGACCCACTTCCATTTGGTGCAGCCAGGTGGTGACGCAGCCGCACTTCTTAATGGAGAACTCCAAAAAGTCCGGGTTGGTGGGAGAAGAAGTGATGGAGAACAGCGCCTCGCCCACGCCGGGCATGGAGAGCATGGCACACTGGCCGGGAATGTGAATAAAAGGCTTTTTACCGTCCAGACCAACCACACGGAAGGTCTTGACATCGGGGGTGTCGGTGCGGATATCCGTCACCACACCTACCATGGGGATCAAAGGTTCGACCATGTTGTTCATGCCTGACCCTCCTTCAGTGTTTTTGCGACTTTCACGATATTCATGGAGATGGGGCACTTAGCAAGGCATCGACCGCAGCCGACACAGCCGTAAACGCCATCGTTATTGCTGGGGAAGTAGACCAGTTTGTGCATGAACCGCTGGCGGAACCGCTCCTTCTGGGTGGGACGGTTGGTGCCGTGAGCCATCATGGTGAAATCGGAGTACATGCAGCTGTCCCAGCAGCGGAAACGCTGGACACCGTGGCCGGTGTCGAAATCACGGACATCGTAGCACTGGCAGGTGGGGCAGACGAAGGTGCAGGTACCGCAGCCCAGGCAGCTTTCGGACAGCTTATCCCATGCAGGGCTGTTGAACCAGTGCATCAGATGGTCGCCGTCGAAATCGGTCAGATCCAAATTCTTGAGAGGCAGCTTATCCAGCACAGCCTTGGCCTCTGCCTTGACGGCATCGGCAGCATCGTCGGAAGTGTCTTCCAGACCCAGCTTGGCAAGGAGGGCTTCGCCCTTCTCGGTATTGGCCTTCAGCAGAACACTGTCGGCAGTCATCCAGCAGGATACATCGCCCTTGGGCTCGGTGGCATCGATGCCGAAGGCGGTACAGAAGCAGGTCTCTTCGGGCTTGCCGCAGGCCATGGTCACCACGGTGCCGTTGGCACGGCGGTGGGCATAGAAGCTATCGGCAGGCTCGGACAGGAACACACGGTCCAGAATGTCAAAGCTGGCAGCATCACAGGCTCGGACGCCGAAAACCACAAAGGGCTCCACTTCGTCACGGGTCTCCTTAACGGAGATGGTCTTGCCTTCCACTTCAAAGCCGATGATGTTCTCGGTCTGAGGGAAGAACAGATCCTTGGCGCTGCGGACGGTGTTGAGGCTCTCGGTGAGCTTCATGCCTTCCACATAGGGCAGGAACTGAGCCTGACCCTTGTTATCGGCGGGAATGTACAGCTTCTGCTCAGCGGAAATCTTGGCAAACAGGTCGGAAAGCTGAGAAATTGCAATCTTTTTCATATCAATTTCCTCCTCTTTCATAGACCACAGAGGGTTCACAGTCTTCCTTGGTGAAGTTCATCAGAGGAGGACGGGTTTCCAGATCAGCACCGGACTGGTATTCACCGTAGAACTCGTTGATGTCCTTGATGAACTTGCGGTTCAGCAGGTGCAGGGGGATATTCTGGGGGCAGACACGGGAGCACTCGCCGCAGTCGGTGCAGCGGGATGCCACATGGAATGCCCGGATGATGTGGTACATGTTTTCTTCGAAGCTGTTGACAGCTGCCTTCTGGGAAATGCCGGAGTTGGCATTGTCAAAGACGCACTTTTCGCAGGTGCAGGCGGGGCAGACATCCCGGCAGGCGTTGCAGCGGATGCACTTGGACAGCTCACCACGCCAGAACTCGAAGCGCTCCTCAGGGGTCATAGCTTCCAGCTTGGCGACCATGTCGAAACGGCTGGACTCTTCGATCACATCGCCGTCTTCGCCGATCTTTTCATCATAAGCCACCAGCTTGCGGCTCTTGCAGCTGATGCAGCGCTCGGCATGGGCATCAGCCTTGTCCATGGTCATGGGACCGTACATGGTTTCGATGTTCAGCTTATCGCCGTCGCGGGTGACGGACAGGACGCCCTTGGCACCGAAGGCACGGATCTTTTCCATATCGCACATGCCATCGCAGGCGATGCCGACCACATAGACATTGTCCTTCCAGATGCGGTGCTCTTTCAGCAGCTGATTGAAGGAATATGTATCGCAGGGCTTCAGGAAAGCAGCGACCTTGCCGCCCTTGCGGCTTTCCTTGACCAGATACTTGCTGAGGTTGGCGCCGGAGAACACAGAGTAGACGAAGTTCTTTTCGATGTCTTCCTTGGTGGTGAACACGGCAGGCGTCAGATCGTAGAAGAACTCACCGGCCTTCCAGCCCAGAACCCGATCCACAGTGCCGTTTTCCAGCAGTTCAATGGCTTTTGCCTTGATTACTTCTTGCATCTCAGGTCCTCCAATCTCTTGTTCTCGCCCAGGGCAGTGATGGTCTGCACAAAGTCGTTCATGACGGTTGCAAACTTATTGCCTTCGGCGGCGGAGACCCATTCCACACGGGTGCGCTCTTTCTCGATGCCCAGATAGTCCAGCATGGAGAACAGCAGGGTCATACGACGGCGTGCATAGTAGTTGCCGGTGGTGTAGTGGCAGTCACCGGGGTGGCAGCCGCAGAGGATGACACCATCTGCGCCTCTCTGGAAGGCACGGAGGATGAACATGGGGTTGACACGGCAGGAACAGGGCACACGGATGATCTTAACATTGGCAGGGTATGCCAGACGGTTGGTACCGGCAAGATCTGCACCGGCGTAGGAACACCAGTTGCAGCAGAAGGCCACGATGGTGGGCTTGAATTCGTTGTTTACTTGCATATTGCATCCACCTCCGCCATGATTTGTCTGGTAGAGAAGCCCTTCAGGTCCATGGCACCGCTGGGACAGGCGACGGTACATGCACCGCAGCCCTGACAGACAGCAGGATTGACGGAAGCCACACGACGGATGAGCGTCGTACGGTTGGGGCCTCTGAATTCTTTATCGGAATAAGTAATGGCACCGTAGGGACAGACCTTTTCACAGCTGGAACAGCCGTTACACATCATTTCGTCAGCCTGGGCCACGCAGGGGTTACAGGTCAGCTTGTCCTTCACCAGCAGGCCGATGACCTTGGAGGCAGCAGCGCTGGCCTGAGCAACGGTCTCGGGGATATCCTTGGGACCCTGGCAGACACCGGACAGGAAGATACCGGCGGTGGGGCTTTCCACGGGACGCAGCTTGGGATGAGCTTCGGTGAAGAAGTCGTTGGTATCCATGGAAGCAGTCAGCATGGTGGCGATGGAACGGGCGCTCTCATCGGGCTCGATGGCGGCGGCCAGAATGACCATGTCGGCATCGATATGGATCTGCTCGTTGGACAGCAGGTCGGAGGCCTGAACCTTCAGCTTGCCGCCTTCGGGCGTGACCTTGCCAACCATGCCCTTGACATAGTGGACGCCGTATTCTTCCACGGCTCTGCGGTAGAACTCATCGAAGTTCTTGCCGGGAGTACGGACATCGATGTAGAACACATAGACTTCCGTATCGGGATATTTTTCACGGCACAGCATGGCATGCTTTGCGGTGTACATACAGCAGATCTTGGAGCAGTAGGGCTTGCCCTTGCTGTCCTCGCAGCGGGAGCCGACACACTGGACAAAGACCAGAGTATGGGGATGGGTCTTATCGGAGGGACGGAGCAGGGTACCGGCGGTGGGGCCTGCTGCGTTCATGAGACGCTCGAATTCCAGAGAGGTGACCACATCGGGGCTCTGGGAGTAGGCGAACTCATCGTACTTGTCCATCTTGATGGGGTTGAAGCCGGTGGCGACCACGATGGCACCGTACTGCTCTTCCACGAAGGTATCGGTCTGCTTATAGTCGATGGCACCGGCGGTACAGACCTTGGAGCAGATACCGCACTTGCCTGTCTTCATCATGGTGCAGTAGTCTGCATCGATGGTAGCAACCTTGGGAACAGCCTGAGCAAAGGGGATGTAAATGGCACGACGGGTGTCGAGACCAAGGTTAAACTCGTTGGGGACCTTCTTCTGGGGGCACTTTTCTGTACACAGACCGCAGCCGGTACAGACATCTTCCTTGACAAAGCGTGCCTTACGGCGGATCTTCACATTGAAGTTGCCCACGAAGCCCTTGACTTCCTCTACTTCAGAGTAGGAGTAGATGCGGATATTCTCATTCTGTGCGGCATCCACCATCTTGGGGGTCAGGATACAGGCTGCGCAGTCCAGCGTGGGGAAGGTCTTATCGATCTGGGTCATCTTGCCGCCGATGGTGGGCTTCTTTTCCACGATATCCACGGGGAAGCCGGCTTCGGCAATATCCAGAGCTGTCTGGATACCGGCGATACCGCCGCCGATGACCAGAGCACGCTTGACAACAGGGCTTTCGCCTGCCTGCAGGGGGGCGTTCAAATGGACCTTTGCAATGGCGGCCTTGCCCAGAATGATGGCCTTTTCCGTAGCGGAGGGCATATCCTTATGAATCCATGCGCACTGCTCACGGATGTTGGCGATCTCCACCATATAGGGGTTCAGACCGGCCTTCTCGGCAGTCTTGCGGAAGGTGGCCTCGTGCATTCTGGGAGAGCAGGAGCAAATGACCACGCCGCCCAGATTGTGCTCATGGATGGCATTGACGATCATATCCTGACCGGCCTGAGAGCACATATACTGATAGTTTGTGGAGAAGACAACACCGGGCTCATGGCTCAGGGCTTCTGCCACTGCCTGCACATCTACGGTACCGGCGATGTTGGTACCGCACCAGCAGACAAATCCACCAATTCTTTGCATGTTTCTTCTCCCTCCTTACTTGGCAAATTTACGGAATGCTGTGGTGATGGCCTGCTGCGGCAGTTCCTCATCCAGCAGTTCGGGGATCTGTTCGGGCTTCAGATGGTTCATGCCTTGCTGACGGATGACCGCCAGACGGACAGCTTCGATCAGCTTGGCAGGCTCGACCTGACGGGGGCAGCGCTCCAGGCAGGCAAAGCAGGTCAGGCAGTTCCAGATGCCGTTGGAGTTTGCCAGCTTCTCGATCTGACCCTTTTCCACCATGTC
This sequence comes from Candidatus Avilachnospira sp., assembly GCA_045579045.1. Classification (GTDB taxonomy): domain Bacteria; phylum Bacillota; class Clostridia; order Oscillospirales; family Oscillospiraceae; genus Avoscillospira. Next base: position 6,535 of record JAZNLL010000022.1, on the reverse strand, counting down.
CACAAACTGATGGGGATGATAGTCCATCTGATCGTAAGCGGGGCAGGTGCCGGAGCACTTGCCGCACTTCATGCACTTGCGGGTGTTGACACCGCTGATACGCTTGATGGTGGCGATCAGCTCTTCTTTGTTATTCATACTGATGCCTCCTTATTTCAGTCCCAGAGCTTCCGCCAGAAGCTCCGTGAAGTAGTAGACGGGCAGGGCGTTTTCTGCATTCTGCTTCAGATTGTACAGGCACAGGGGGCAGGCGGTAATGAGGCACTCAGCACCGCAGGCTCTGGCGTTTTCCGTCACAGCGGTGGCACGGCTGATGGCCAGATCCTTGGCTTCCAGCGTCTGGTAGCCGCCGCAACACTCGTTGCGCTGGGAGTACAGCACAGGCTCAGCACCCAGAGCACGGATGAAATCCTCCAGAATGGTGGGATTTTCGGGATCATCGAAGCCCATTTCCTTGCCGGGACGCAGCAGCAGGCAGCCATAGTAGGCACCCACCTTACGGCCGGTGAGAGGCTTGACCACCTTCTTGGCCAGCTCATCGAAGCCCAGACGGTCCCGCAGCACTTCCAGGAAGTGGAGAACGTTGGTCTCGCCGGCATAGGGAGTATCCAGCTTTAAGTAGTTGTTGGCGCGGAAAGCAATATCCGCATCGTTCTGCATATCGCCGTTGACACGCTTGAGCACGTGATGGCAGGCGGAGCAGACGCTCACCAGATCCTGACCCAGATCACGGGCAGCTGCCAGAGAACGGACGGCAGACAGCTTGGTTGCAATCTCATCCTTGGCCTGGGGATACACGGCACCGCAGCACTGCCATTCGGGCAGTTCTTCCAGTTCGATGCCCAGAGCAGCAGCGGCGGCTCTGGTATCGATATCCAGTTCTTTGGCCTTGGTTTTCAGAGTACAACCGGGAAAATAACTGAACTTCATGTTTATTTCCTCCTGCAGCGGCTTAGATATCCAGCTGAGAAATGACTTCCTTCAGCTTCTGTGCGCTGTTTCTCAATTTGGCTTCTTCTTCGGCAGTCAGCTTGTTGAGGATCTTGCCGCGGACACCGGTACCGTCCACGATGGCAAGAGTGGACAGGCAGACATCGTCCACACCGTACTCACCGTGCATCATGGTGGAAACGGTCAGAGCAGTGCCGGCACCGGCCTTGATGCACTTGACGATATGGCAGACGGAAATGGAAACGGCATAGAAGGTTGCACCCTTGGCCTTGATGACAGTGCCGCCGGAGGTGCGGACGAACTCTTCCATTTCTTCGTAGTTGCGATCCCAGTTGATCTTATCGTCGTAGGGAACGGACTCCTTGTAGTGGTCGATGTGGTTGTTGGCGATGGTAGCCAGAGACCAGGGAACGAAGGAGCTGTCGCCATGCTCGCGGTAGACATGGGCATGGACGTTCTTGGGGCTGATGTGGAAGCGCTTTGCCAGCTCAGACTGCAGACGGGCGGTATCCAGAGCGGTACCGGAACCGATGATCTGATTTTCGGGCAGACCGGAGATCTTGTGGAACACATAGGTCAGCACGTCCACGGGGTTGGAAACAATAATATAAATGGCCTTGGGAGCAACCGCAACGATCTGGGGAGCGATGTCCTTAATGATGTTGACGTTGGTCTGAGCCAGTTCCAGACGGCTCTGGCCGGGCTTTCTTGCAATGCCGGAAGTGATAATAACGATATCGGAATCGGCAGCTGCAGCATAGTCACCGCAACGAACGATGGCAGGAGAGCAATAGCTCATGCCCTGATAAATATCCAATGCTTCGCCAAAGGCCTTGGCCTTGTTGACATCCACCATGACAATTTCGTTGGCGATGCCCATGGTCACCATATCGTTGGCGATCGTAGAGCCAACGCTGCCGGCGCCGATAATGGTAATTTTGCTCATGTTTGGTTCCTCCCTAATTTATACGTGGTTTTTGTTGATTTTTATCTGGTCTATCCTTTTCATTATAACATCGGTCTATTCAGTATTCAAGTATTGATAAGGGATATTCGTTAGAAAAATACCGATATTTTTATCCCTAATTTGTCAAAATGAACAATATGTCAGTCTCTTGCGGAAAGATCCACGCTGTGTCGCACAAAAGAACCCGCGGGCACCTGCTTGGGCAGCTGCATACGGAAGAGGCTCTGGGGGGTTCTCGGCTCGGACAGAGCATTGCCTTCCAAGTCTGCCATCATGGGGACAGTCAGTTCAAAGGGTTTGCAGTCGGGACCGACAATTTCCACCTTGTCCCCTGCGGCAAACTTGTTTCGCAGGCTCAGCTGCGCCAGACCGGTCTCATCACAGCTTTCCACAACGGCACAAATCTGCCATTCCCGGATATATCTGCCGTTTTCCGTGTACTGACCGGGCTGACCGTAGAAAAAGCCTGTGGCATAGGGGCGATGGGACACATGCTCCACCTCGTCCCGCCAGACAGGGTCTATGGGTCTGCCTGCCCAGACATCGTCCAATACATGGCGATAGGCACCGGTGACAATGGCGGCATAATAGGCAGATTTGGCCCTGCCCTCGATCTTCAGACAGTCGATCCCGGCATCCATCAGATCATCCAGATGGTCGATCATGCACATATCCCGGGAATTCATAATATATGTACCCTTTTCGTCCTCAAAGACCGGGAAGTACTCTCCGGGCCGTTTTTCCTCCATCAGCGTATACTGATAGCGGCAAGGCTGGGCGCAGGCACCACGGTTGGAATCTCTTCCGGTCATATAGTTGCTCAAAAGGCATCTGCCGGAGTAGCTGACGCACATAGCACCATGGCAGAAGGTCTCGATTTCCAGTTCGGGAGAGACTTTTTCCCGAATCTCCCGAATCTCCGGCAGAGAGAGTTCTCTGGCCAACACCACCCGTTTGGCACCCAGATCGTACCAGCTTTGGGCGCAGACCCAGTTGGCGATGGACTGCTGAGTGGAGACATGGCGCTCACAGTGAGGGGCATACTTCCCTGCCAGCTGAAATGCACCCAGGTCTGCCAAAATCAGGGCATCCACCCTGGCATCATCCAACAGTTCCAGCCATGAAGGCAGTTGAGAAACTTCCTCATTGCGGGGCATGGTATTGACAGTCACATGGGCTTTGACCCCGTGGTCATGGGCATAGGCCACAGCCTTGGGCAGTTCTTCAGGGGTAAAATTTCCCGCAAAGGAACGCATGCCGAAGGCGGTGCCTGCCAGATAGACCGCATCGGCACCGTAGGCAACGGCCAGCTTCAGCCGTTCCCAATCTCCTGCCGGGCAGAGCAGTTCCGGTTTCTTTCGTTGAATCATAGTGAATTTCCTTATATTTCCAGATCGGTTTCCGCTTCTTCCTCAGTTTCTTCCTCAGCTTCTTCCTCCGGTTCGCCCAGGAGACTGTCCAGATAGAGCTGGTGTTCATAGACGGTTTCGGAGAAATGGTGGAAGCCACCGGGATCCAAAGCATAGAAATAGTAGTCCGTATTCATGGGATACAATGCTGCACGCAGTGCATTGGCACCGGGGTTGGCAATGGGTCCCACCGGCAGACCGGCATTGGTATAGGTGTTATAGGGGCTGATGACGGCCTTATCGGCATTGGTCAGCACATCCTTCCGTTCAGGCAGGACATACTGAATCGTTGCATCGATATTCAGACAGGGATACAGCTGACTGCACAGACGGTTATAGATGACCGAGGCGATCTTGCCGTTTTCCGCAGCACTGACAGACTCCTTCTCCACCAGAGAGGCCACAATGACGATATCATGGAAGGTCAGCTCCCCTGCCTCCACCAGATCAGAGGTGAAGCCGCCCTGTTCCTTCTGCTTTTTCAGCATTTCATTGAGACTGGGCAGGGCCGCACGCATATCGTCAGTGATCTTGTTATCAAAGTTTCGCAGGAACTTGGCAAGGACATTCTCCGGCTCGTCGTCCACATAGAATTCGTAGGTATCCGGGAAAAGATAGCCCTCCAGACGGCGGTAGTCACCGTATTCCAGACCCTCCAGGAACCAGTAGTCAAACTCATAGGAGGCGGCAGCTTCCTGCAGCCGTTCCACCTCGCAGACCTTGTTCTCCTGCAGCATGGTGAAAATATCATCCAGTTCATAGCCTTCGGGGACCGTGACCATGACCGTTGCCCGGTTTTCGCCGGTTTCCATCATGCCATAGACCAAGGCGCGGTAGTCATAGATCTTATTCAGCTCATATGTGCCGGGGTCGATCTTATCCTCAGCACCGGAGATCATGCAGTAGAACTTGAAGAGGCCCTTGTTGTCGATCAGATCTGCGGTTTTCAGCATATCGGCAATGTCGGAGATTCGGGAGTTATCCGCCACGGAGACCACCACGGTCTCATCCTCTGCCGTCAGAGCGCAGACTTCGTCCATGCAGTTCCATGCAAAGACTGCCAGAGCCACAGAAGCTGCCAGAACCAAAACCACATACAAAATCGCCTTCAGCACAGAAGACAGACGGCTGCCCGGTTCTTCCGCATCTTCTTCCGGGTCGTCCACCAGGTCCATATATTCCGCAGGCAGTTCCGGCTGCGGCTCTTCCGCTGTTTCCATGCGGTTCAGATCTTCCTTGACGCTGCGAAGCAATTCATCCAGATCGTTGTGTTCAAAAAAATCCTGTTGGGACATAAATGCCTCCTATTAATAGTGCATTCCGGTGCGAACCTGCTCGGCAACTTCCGCACCCTTCAGGGTCTCCAGAAGCAGATAGCCAAAGTCCAGCGCACCGCCGGCTGCACGGCCGGTGATGATCTTGCCGTCGGCAACAGCATCGGTATTCTGCATGATGGCAGAGCCCATCCGGTCCTCCATGCCGGGATAGACCACTGCTTTTTTGCCATCGGTGATGCCGAGGCCTGCCAGAATGGTGGGGGCAGCACAGATGGCTGCCACGAACTTGCCGCTTTCATAGGCATACTTCACGGCAGACATGGCTTTTTCGCTGCCAAGAATGGAATGGACTCCGCCCAGACCGCCGGGCAGGATCACCATTTCCATGTTTTCCAGGTCCATTTCTTCTACGGGCAGGTCAGCCTTGACAGTGATGCCGTTGCTGCCGGTGACTTCCAAAGTGTCGATACCGGCAAATTTGACTTCTACGTCGCCTCTGCGGAGAATATCGCAGGGTGCGATGGCTTCGATTTCTTCAAAACCCTTACCAAGAATGATATATACCATGATGTTCCTCCTGTATGATAAAATAAATTTGTTTTTATCAGTGCCTGCAGGCACCTCATCTGTCATTTGCGTTTTCCAAACCGGCATAAGACCACCGCCCACAGGAATTTGGGCAGGCGGAGCATACGCTTGAACCGCCACGGCTCTTTCAAAAGCCGATAGAACCACTCCAAAGAGAGCTTGATCATCCAGCGGGGGGCGCGCTTCACCGTACCCGCGAAGCTATCCAGACTGCCGCCCAGACCTGCCATGAGCTTTACCTGCAGTTCCGCTCTGTGGTTGACCATGAACCGCTCCTGCTTGGGTGCGCCCAGGCATACGAACAGGACATCGGGCTTGACTTCGTTGATTTTGGCAACCACGGCGGCTTCATCCTTGAAATAGCCGTCCGCCATACCGGCAACGGTGAGACCGGGATGCTTTTGGAGCATTTTCTCTGCTGCCAGCTCCGCCACACCGGGCTTGCTGCCCAACAGATACACAGAACCGCCCATTTCTGCCAGCAGACCCAGAACACCATCGGCAAACTCCACACCGGCTACCTTTTCTTTCAGAGGCGTGCCGAGGATCTTTGCACCCAGCACCACTCCGGCACCGTCCGGCAGCACCAGAGAAGCGCTGTTGAGCAGGTCTTCCAGTTCCTTGGAGGCCATGGACTCATATACGATCTCAGAGTTGGGGGTGACCACATAGTCTGCACCCTCGCTCTGCAGCATTTCTTTTGCTTTTTCCAGTGCCTCGGTCATGGTGACATTGTCAAACCGGACACCCATCACATCAATTTTCATAGGCAGGCATACCCTTCCAATTTAGTTTGTTCTATTTTATCACAGACCATCCGTTTCGGGTAGTCATTTTTTGCATTTTCCTGTCAAATGAACACAAAAACTTCACGGTGCATAAACTGTCATGAAAGCCAATTCCGGCTTACCATTCCAACAGGAGGTAAAACCATGCCCGATCAAACCCCGGCCTGTGATCTCAGCGGTATCCGTGAGGCCGTATGCATCCACACCAAGAAAGTCACCGATGCCTGCCGCGACTAACACTAACCGACTTAGAGGGTTTTTGTACTATATTTAATGTAGTTAGAGAGCAGGCCTGCGTATAAAAATGGTTACTCTCAAGGTTCTTCGGAAAACACTTACTTATCAAACAAACCTGCTCTGTCCAGAATGACCAGAATTCTGATGGTGTCCATGCTCAAATCCAGACCTGCTCCGGTGCCGTTCAGGATCTTGGCATCCACCAGCTTCTGAATGGTAGGCTTTGCCCATTCGGGCATTTCCTCAATGGTGTTATATCTCTTCATTGCGATTACCTCCTTGAATTTCTCCCAGTCTGCCTGTCCAGCCCCAACAAAG
>JAZNLL010000021.1:0-6468 GCA_045579045.1 Candidatus Avilachnospira sp. | reverse complement strand
GACGACTGCGTATGCATCATCATCGTTGATCAGTTCTGCGGGCAGCTGGAACTTCTGGCGGAGCAGAATCTCGGAGTCGAGAGAAACTTCGATCGATGCCAGCTTGCCTTCCAGAATGGTGGGCTCGGCAATATCTTCCTCATACTTGGCGACCAGAGTCAGGTTGGTATGAACAGGCTTGGAGAAGTCATACAGTTCATCGCCGTTGTACCAGCCGGCGAAGGTCTTGCCTTCTGCAGGCAGTTCACCGGGGTCAGATACATACTCACCGGGCTTGAGGTCGGCGGAGGAGATGGTTTCGCCATCCAGCAGGAACTTGACATTGCAGTAGCCCAGCTCGCCGCAGGACGTACCGTCGCAGCCGGCGCCTTCACAGGCAAGGTTGACCAGGATACGGTCAATGTAGTAGGTGGGAGCGGTCATGTCTTCGCCTTCCACCTTCATGGACATGTACAGAGTAACCGTTTTGTTTGCATATGCAGCGATTTTGTGCATCTGGAAGTTCCAGTTGATATGCATATACTGAGCAGCAGCAGCAACGCCGAAGCTGCCAATTTTGTAGACGTGATACTTGCCGTCGTTCAGGTTGGCAGCCAGAACATCGGAGGAGAGGCTGGCAACGTGGTCCTGAGGATAGATATCAACGTAGAACAGACCGCCGGAGATCCAGGTAGATTCGTTTTCGATCTTCACAGCCGTGCCGGTGACGGAGGTGGGGTCTTCGATCTTGGACATGTTGCCGCCGTAGGCATAGAAGCTGTTGGAGTCCGTATCGATGATATGGTCCATACTGTACGAGGCGGAACCGAAGATATCATTGACCACTTCCGCAGGCAGAGGCGCCAGCAGGTTGGTATTGGCAATGGCAGCATCGCAGTTTGCACGGGTACAGGGAGCCTCGTAGCGATTTGCATCTGCATTCCAGACGAAATTGCCATGGGCATGACCCAAGGGTTCGCCAACGCTCGTGATGGTAAAGCCGCCGCAGACAGAACAGGGGGCGCCGACCTTGGCGGGCTCGGTGCAGGTGGCAGGAGAAATGGAAATGGTCTCACCGGCAGGTGTGCACTTTTCCACAGCCACAATGCGGTCAACGAAATAATCGGGATCGGTTGCAACATCACCTTCCACACGGAAGGAAATGTAGACATCTACAGTCTTGCCTGCCAGCTGAGACCAGCTCCATGCCTGCACATAGTCGTTGAAACCGTAGAGGCACTTGACGGTACTGGGTGCAGTATAGCCGGTGAACTTCTTGACATAGTAGGTGTCGCCGGTAGCAGCCTTCAGATCTGCATGCGTGATGTAGAAGGTGCCGCCATGGGCATCATGGAACCAGAAGCTGTCACCCGAATTGGGCTTAAGCCAGCTGGACTGATCGCCGGTTGCGGAAGTGTCGATTCTGACAGCACGGCCGGTGATGGAATTGGGATCATCCACACGGTCCATAACCGCGGTATTATAGGCACCGCAGGTGATCTCGTCGGCGGTCAGCTCGAACACATGCACCATACCGGCACCGGAGGCAGCCATATCCTGCTCGACCATATCGGGCAGCTTGGCATCCACACCTTCGGACACCATGACGGTGCCGCAGCCGTAAGTACAGGTGGTTTCATACTGCTTGGAAGTTTCGTTCCAGACGAACTCACCGGGGTTATGACCGACGGCCTCCATGGTCTTTTCCAGAACCTTGCCGCAGCCGCAGGTACCGCGCAGAACGGCACCAGTGGTGCAGGTGGCAGGGGTGACGGTCTCCCAACTATCGGGAGCGCAGTCGGTCACAGCTGCCATACGGTCAATGTAGTAGGTGGGAGCGGAGGTGGTGCCTTCGATCTTCATGGACATGTAGACATCCACGGTCTGGCCTGCCAGAGCGGCAAAGCCGGGAACACGGATGGCATCGCCGAAGGCATAGACATGGGTCAGGCTGCCGGGCAGCTTGACATCTTCGAACTTATAGAGCTTGTAGCCCTTGCCGATGTTGGCAGACAGGGTATCATAGTACATGCGCCACAGGACATTGCCGCCCTGATAGGCGAAGTAAAGGGGTTCGCCTTCCTTAATGGTATAGGCACCGGAAGCGCTGTATTTGACCGCGGACTGTCCGGATGCATAGGCATCGGTGACCTTGGCACCTGCGCCGGCAACGGTGAAGCTGGCGGTATCCCAGATGACGGTGTGGCTTTCGTGAATACCGTCAGTGACCAGCGCGCTTTCCACGGGATGGTAGCTGTTGGCGAGGGTGACACCGCCGCCGCCCCAGCTGCTTCTGACGCTGACGGACTGGACACCGGAGATATCCTCTTCCAGCTTCATGGTGTTGAGGAAGTTGAGGCCTTCGGCAATTCTGCGGGTCAGAACACCCTTGTCAATGTTCAGACCGTAACGGTCATAGTTATAGAGCATGGTGCGGTCCAGGGCATTTCTGGCTGCGGTCAGACGCTTGATATACAGTTCCTTTTCCGCAGCAGACAGGGTGCTGCTGGCCTTGGTGGCTGCAACAGCGCTGTCAAAATAGCCGTTGGCCTTGGAGATATCGTTGGCATTCATCCACTGGCAGTCCAGGGTATAGCCGCCGTAACGGGTGATGGTATAGTAGGATGCGGCATCCTGCTCCATAAAGACCATGTAGTTATAGACATAGTCACCGGCAGGTGCGCCATAGTAGCCGTTACAGAAATCTCTGGCAATGGCATAGATATCCTGATAGGGATCTTCCATGATCTTGGCAAGGATCCAGTTTCTGGCATCGCCCATTTCCGTATTGTTCAGACCGCCGTTTTCCATGAAAATGCCCATGAAGCCGTTTTCATAGAGGTAGCGATAGTCATCGGCAAAGCGGAAATAGTTGGGCATGAGGCCATTGAACACAGGCTGCATCATGCCATAGTCCCAGTAGAGCATGTCATCGGTGATCTTATCCCAGTTCTTGACACGGTTGTACTCGTTGGGGTTATTGGAGTGGCTCAGGCGGTGCATGATATCCACAGGGTTGTTGGCCAGACGGATACGGACATTGTCGGCAGGAACAACGCCGTTGGAGGGCACTTCCAGATAACGCCAGAAAGCCAGCGTATCCACCATGATCTCGGGGTAGGTCTTGGCGATCTCCCCTGCCACATAGTTGACGAAGCTCAGCAGATAGCCGGTGTGACCGCCGGAAGCGATGGCGGATTCACAGTAGGGGCACTGGCAGTATTTGGCAGTATCGTTGGTGCTGATGGAAATGAAAGAAGGACGGGGTCTGCCGGCCTTATCGGCAGCATCATAGGCAGACTTGATATAGGCCTTGGCCTTATCGGCAAAAGCTGCCCGCATGCTGGCATTGGACAGGCAGAGCTGACCGTCGGCTTCCCACGTATCGTTGGTCTTGTTATAGGAGAACCAGGTGGGGTTCGCTGCAAAATATTCACTTGCAGGGAAATAGTAGCTGAAGGTATGGGCATGGTAGGGACCGGTGAAGCCCATTTCGCCGCCATAGGCAGCGGGGGTGGAGGTGGCATAGCCGTTCAGACGGTTGCGGACATAGAACAGGCTGGTATCACCTTCGCCAAAATGGATGTCGCGATAGGTGAAGACAGGCTCGCCGCTGTCGGCATAGTCGGCAGGGATGACGGCATCAGCCTTGGAGGGAACATATTCCTCCCACAGGTTCCACCAGCGGACACCGAGGACATCTTCCAGCAGGTGATAGACACCGTAGAGGACGCCTCTCTCACGGCCGCCGGTGACGACCACGTTCTTGCCGATGACCTTGATGGCCCAGCCTTCGTTCTGGCCGTTTTTGTTGGTGTAGGTCACATTATTGGCGGCTGCAAACTTGGTGGCACCGACATAGATGCCGCTGGCGCCGTTATATTCCTTGAACAGGCTGGGCTTTTTGCCGGTCATCTTATACAGATAGGCCTGCAGTTCCTTGGCGGCAGACATTTCTTCTTCGGTGGCATCGGCAGGATAAAGGATGATCTTATCCTCCAGCACGATGCCGGCTTCGGCAGCAGCTGCCGTTTCCGTTCCGAAACCGACAGCAACGCCCACTGCCGTCACGAGGAGCAGCAACAGGCACAGACAGCGCAGGATTACGTTCTTTCTCATTTCGTCACATTCCTTTTCAACCGCAAATACCCCCCTCCCGTAGGAGGGAGTGGGGGTCTTGCGCACATTATTTCAGGGTAATCATCTGGCGGGTGGTCTCATCGAACATTCTGTTCAGGATGGTAGCCACTTCGCTGCGCTTGATGGGAGTATGGGGATTGAAGGTACCGATGGCATCGGAGCCGGTCAGGATGCCTGCGCGGTAGAATGCGTAGATTTCTTCGGCATTCTCATCGTCCATATCCACATCGGGAATGGCGTTGTCGGCAACGGTGTTGCGGCCGGTCAGGTCGTCCCCCATGGCAGCGGCAAAGATGGCAACAAATTCGCTTCTGTCGATGGGCTTGTTCATCTCGGCAGCGCTCATGGAGGCATACTCGCCATCCACGATGCCGTTGTCAACAGCATAGTCCACATAGGAGCTGTACCAGTTGCCGGTGCCGTTGGTCAGCGTGACCTCGCCGGACTCGGAACGCTCGTGGTAAGCAGCGGCCAGCTTGATGGCCTGCGCGGTGGTCAGAGTCTCATCGGGACGGAATTCCGTTGCGGAGACACCGTTGATGAGGTTGTTCTTCATGGCATTCTTCACAGCGCCGAAGTACCAGTCGGAGGACTTGATATCGCTGAAGGAAACACCGTGGTCGGATGCACCGCCGAAGGCAGGCAGCTTATCCAGAATGCTGCCGGCACCGAAGTCGGGAGTGCTGTTGACGATGTCACGGGTATGGCGCTCGCCGCAGCCGTGATCGCACCAGGCTTCCTCCTTACCGGAGCCGTCGTCCAGCTTCTTGTAGTTGGTGAAGCTGTGCACCAGCGCGGTGCCTTCCACTTCTGCATCGCAGTAGTCCCAGCCACACATGGTGCAATGGCCGCGGATGACCATGTTATCCTCGCAGGTAGGAGCGATCTTCATGTAGCCATTGGGAATATTGTGAGACAGTCTGGGCAGTTTGACTTCGGAGCCTTCCATACCGCAGACGGAGCAGGTGCCGACTGCATAACCGGCATTCGAACAGGTGGGCTCGGTGATGATATCCCAAGTCTCATCCACGGTGCAGGAGGTGGTGACAATCACCTGGTCCAGATAGTAGGTGGGGTTCACACCGGACTGGCAAGTGGGATCGCCTTCCACCTTCAGGTAGACATAGACGTCCATCATCTGATCCTTGTAATCTCTCAGGTCGTCGTCGAACTGTTCGATGTATGCGGCCCAGTCGTTGAACATATACAGGTATCTGTATTCGTTGTATTCGATGGGGATGATGTCATCGAGCAGGTAGAGCTGATAGCCCTTGCCGGAGTTCGCCACCAGCTGTCCGCCGGTGATCTGACCGAGGATCTCGGTAGCAGCGCCGCCGCGCCACAAGTTGATGGGGATCTGCAGAGCCTCAGTCATATCCAGAGCGCTCCGCTGACCGGTGGACTCGGCTTCGTCATAAGCACGGATCATAACGGGACGGTCCAGGTCGTTATCCCAGCGGATGTACTTGGAGCTCACGGAAATCTCGCCGTCAGCAACGCTGTATGCGATGACTGCATGGTTCTTGGCGCTCTGAGACAGTTCTGCGGGCAGACCGTCCAGCATATTTTCGGGCTTCTCGTAGTACTTGGTATCGGTGGTACCGCAGCCATAGTCACACTGAGCCACATACTGGTTCTTGTCCAGCTTCTGCTGCTCATATCTGGTGAAGATATGGCCGGAAGAGGCGCCCGTCTTGGGCTTGCCGCAAACGGGGCACAGGCCGGCGCTTGCGCCGCTGTCCAAGCAGGGGAACTCGCCTTCGATGCGATCGAGTTCATACTGGTCGCAGTCGTCCACAGCGATGACACGGTCCACATACCAGATGGGGTATGCATCGGGAGTCGCATCGGCATTGATGTAGCCATCTGCACGCATGGAGACGTACAGGTCGATGGTCTTGCCTGCCAGCGCTGCCATTTCGGGGATCATCAGGTCGCCGTCGAACAGGGTCAGGTAGGTCATGTTCTTATCCAGCTTCAGATCTTCCAGCTTAACCAGCTGATAGGTCTTCTGGTTGCTGAGGCCATACAGCATCGAAGAAGTCATATCGCCCAGCTTGGTGCCGGTAGACTGACCGACAGCAAAGGCTTCATGGCCATAGATGATGTAGCTGCCGGGGTCGGGAGAAGAGTCTCTGGCTCTTGCTCTGGCAGCGATGCCGGCGGAAGCGGCACTGTCCTCCACAACGGTGAACACGCGCTTGAACTGGAAGCCTTCGGGGCCGTACTCATGGGCATGGGAAGCATCCAGACCGGCTGCATCCAGATCATCCAGAACCTGCTGAGGCAGACCGCCCTTGTTTCTGGTGGCGCCGCAGTTGTTCTCACACTCGGCGACGTACAGACCGG
>JAZNLL010000020.1:0-15556 GCA_045579045.1 Candidatus Avilachnospira sp. | reverse complement strand
CTGACCTGCATTGGCAGCCAGATCGGCATAAGCAATGGAACCGACCTGCTTATCGGGGCTGTACTTATAGACCTTCAGCGCAGCATCTGCAGCGATGGTCTGATCAGCAACGGCAACAGACTTGCCGGTGACAGAAGTGGCATCGTCGGCAATGGACAGACCGGAAAGGCTGTAGTTATTACCAAAGAAGCCATAGTCGCCCAGAACATGAGCGGGATCCACAGGCAGCTTGCCCAGATACTTGTCATTGACACGGGCCGCACCGCACAGATCGCAGGCGCCCATGTACTTCTGGGTCTCTTCGCTCCAGACAGCGCCGGTAACACCGTAGTCATTGCAGGAATCCACAGCAATGATCTGATCCACATAGAAATCGGCACCGCCTTCGGCAGCAGGATCGCCAACAACCTTCATGGACAGATAGATATCCACGGTCTTACCGCCGAACTCGTTGACCATCTTTCTGGTCTGCAGGTTCCAACCGAAGACCAGCAAGTAGTACTTGTCGACAGCAGAACCGTTGTCGGGCAGAGTGACATTGGCAATTTTATAGGTCTGATAGCCCTTACCGTTGGCAGCTGCCAAATCGGCATAGGGGATGGTGGCAACGGTAGTTTCCTTACCGCTCCACTTAACAATCTTCAGGCCGCTGGCAGCACCAGTGTAGCCTTCCTTTTTGGCAGCATAGTTCAGAACGGAGTCGGAATCCTCCACTCTGGTCATGCTGCTGAGGTAGAAATCATCAGCGCCATAGGCATGAGCATGTGCTACACCGGCGCCAGCCGCCTGCAAATCTGCCACAACTTCGGCAGGCAGCGTGGTGGTCGTGTCGGCCATGGCCAAAGTAGGCAGCATACCGAGCAGCATCACCAGCGCAAGCAGCAACGCAAGAGTTCTTTTTGCTTTCATTTTTTCATTTCCTTTCTCAAATATAATAGTACCATTTTTCTTTCATACCACCTTTTGGCAGCATAAAAAATACCATTAAAATAATACCATACCCAATTTTTGATTAACATTCTCATATTGCAGGTATTTCAAATGGTTTGGCTATTCCGATATGATTGATGCTCATTTTCCAGTCCCGTCACCTTTTCGTTTTTGCTATAATGGGCAAGAATGCCTCAGCTCCACCATTCATTCCTATGTCCTATGGGAAATTACCGAAAGCGTCACATATGAGCACAAGCCCCGGAAACTGCAATATGAGTCAGTTTCCGGGGGCTTTTATATCAATATGCAATTCTGAAATAGTCCAGATATGCCTTGAAGCGGTCTTGAACAGCGAGACAGGTATCTATAAGGAAACCCTTTTCGTTATCCCATTCTTTCAGACCTCGTTAGTAAAACAGCTTCAGAGCATCCTCAATGATAAACGGCACGATGTTGTGCTTCAGACATTCCTTATCGGCAAAATATCAAGAAAATATACCATCGGTTATTCTAAAATATTGCCGATAGTCAGCAAACTCTTTTTTCAAAACAAACACCCCGGTTCCCTTTTGTATAAACAAGGAAGAAAAACGATGATTAAAATCTTGTTCATTTGCCACGGCATGGTATGAACCCAAGCCCGGAACTCCTTGATATATCAGGCTTTTTATGATTTTGATCACCTGTTTTTACGACACTTTTACAGACAACCGAGCCGAGCTATGATAAAATTGCAATATGATTAGAAACATTGATATGCACTTTTTGAGTGTCTGTCCCCTCCCCTATTTCACTCAGCAGCGAAACTTCCATCTGTCCGATTCAGCCCTTTCCGTTACAGAGAGACAGAACAATTAATCTTATACCTGTATCACCTGCAAAAGACGGGGCCGTTTTCGGCCCCGTCTTTCATTGCAAATGCGTATTTCTTTTCCATCGTTCAGCCTTCCTTGTCAGTGAACGCACCCAGCAAAACTCAACAACATGAATGTGTCACTCGAGACCAAACCCTTCAACACAGGTCGCTCTCCGGCTGCAAGATTTACAAAGGATCATCTTCCGTCGTGAACCGTTTCTTTTGGCGCAGAGAAAAATAGCAGCAAACGGAGCCCCAGATACCGATCAGTGGGATCAACTGCACAAGGGTGCGGGAGATCACGCTTTTTACGGAAAGTAAGCCTTGTTTTCTGTACCACAGTAATCCGCTGAGTCCAAATATCGACGTAGAGATCTGCAGCACATAGCAAATACAAAATATGAGCTTGAACATGACGGCAACATCACTGCCGAGATTTTTGCCGCCGACCAGAGTCATCAGAAGGGCAAACACCATGATACACAGCACGACCGGAATATTACACAGCTTCAGCAGAAGGTTCCAGAACAAGATCCTTCTTCCATCAAAGCCCAATTTAGGCAGCATGAACGCATATACCACATTAAAGATCAGAATGACCCCATAGAAATAAGCAATCCCAACCGTAATATCCATGGCTGCAAATCCACATATCAGGATCACATAGGGCACGATCAGCTGCAGAAGCATAGGAAGTTTTTTCACAGGATCACCTCTATGATCATTTTCAAAAGACGGGGTCAAAACGACCCCGTCTTATATTGCAGATGCTTATTTCTTTTCCAGAGGTCTGCCTTCCTTGTCGGTGAACTTATTGACCAGAATCTTGATGAAGTCAATCAGCCAGCCGATGCCGAAGACACCGCCGGTGATGAGCCACAGGATGCCGGTGCCGGTCTTGCCCACATAGAAGCGGTGGACACCAAGGCCACCCAGGAAGAAGCACAGCAGCAGCGTGACGATCCAGCTTCTGGGAGGGCTGATGGCATCGCGGACTTCCTCCTCGGTGGGATGGACAAAGTCTTCTACTGCTTCACCGGCAATGATCTTCTTGACCGTCTCAACCACCTGATCAATATAGGCACCGCGCTGCATGGGCAGATCCAGCATGCCCTTGACGCCCTTACGGCCGAGGCTGTTCTTGTCGGTGCGCATATTGATGCCGCCGACACCAACGGAGGAGGTGTTTTCCTGAATGATAGGAGTGACTTTCACGGTGTTCTCCTTGATGGAGATGTGGACAATCACATCGGTGACCTTTTCCTTTTTGAAGGCGATGTGCAGACCGCCGATACCCTTTTTCAGCTCAAAGGGCATCTGGAAGGCTGCGGCTCTTGCCTGCATCTTCTCATGCAGTTCTTCGATTGTCAGAGGGGCTGCCAGGTCAAAGGTTCTCGGTGCTGTGGCTTTTGCCATTTCGGATAAACTTGCCATTTTCTTTTCCTCCTGTTTGTTTATTGTAATTTCTTTATCCCACGGCTTCTTCTTTATAGTTGCCGTAGAATTCTTCAAAAATGTTGTTGGCCTCCCACATGAGGCCGGAGCCTGCCATATGGCTGATTTTCAGATAAACGGTGATCTCACCGTGGCGATTGACGAAGATGGGCAGATCCAGATTGACAAACTCATCGGAAACGGTCTGCTCCAGGCAGTCGTAGTAGCCGTAAGCCTCTCTGTCCTCTTCAGGCAGTTCGTCAAAGGTGTAAAGAAAGATCTCCTCGGCTCTGGTACGGGCGGCATTGAGGAATTCATCCTCCTCAATATCCAACCGTTTCAGCACCTCAGATGTATCCAGCTGTTCCAGCGTTTCCACATCCACATAGAAGATTCCGTGTTCTTCCCAGTCATAGGTGTAGGCATAGACATGCAGGAACAAGATTCCCTTGTAAACGGAAGACTGCCAGTCGATCAGGTCATAGCTGAGGATCTCGCCCTCTGACATGGCATTCAGTTCCATTTCCATGATGGGATAGTAGAATTCTGTGATCCGCTCGTTGATCTTCTGCAGGTCTTGGTTTTCGGAATGGTAGAACTGAGGCAGACTGTAGTAATAGGTGTACTCTCCGCCGTACTGATCGGTGTATTCACCGCTGTCCGTCAGATTTGCCACGATATAACCAAGGGCTGTATCGGCGTCGAGGACAGTGAAGAAATCTTCTTCCACCGGCCAGAAGTTATAGGTGCCTTCTATGATTACCGTGTCGTAGTCGGAGATATTGATGTAACCGTAGTCATCCACATACCACTCCCAGTCGGCTGCGTACGGGTATCCGCCATAACCCAGCCGCTCGGCATGGACAACCAGATTGCCGCTGTTTCTGCCAAAGCCGTACACACCCTCATACACTGCGATGGGTTTGTTGGGTTCTTTCCAGAACATGGAGAAGGTTCCGTCTTCTGCAAAGGTCAGGCAGACAGCCTGCCAGCCATCCCAGAAGCCCCATGTGCCAACCACATCCTTGCTGTCATACTGGTAGGAAAAATCCAGATGGACATCCTCGCCAAGGCGAACCCGCATTTCTTTGGGGTCGGCGTGACCGCCGTCAAAGCTGTCGTCCCGCACGAAGTATTCCGCGTCGGAGTCATCGTAGTTCAGTACCACTCCATCGTCTGTCAGGGTGATGCAGCGGTTTTGGGGCAGCTCGGAGTAGTTCTCATACTGCGCCATGGAGCTGAAGATCTGACTCTTACCGGAAACAGTGTCTTTCTCAGTGGAGGTGTACCAGTCCTCACCGGGCCAGAATTCCTCTGCCCAATAGCGGTAGACGCTGCCCTCCATCATGCCGTGGTATTCCAGCATGACAAAGTCATTGTAGCCCTTGATCTGCAGCCAGGTCTCTTCATCTTCTCCTTGAGGGAGCTTCGCGCGGTAGATACCGTCAAATGCAGTCAGATCCATTCCCTCGTGGGGATGATCGCTGGGATTTTCATAGGCATCCAGTCCCTGACTGGGCTCGGGATCGACCCATTCGCCCTCGTTTCCTTCCGATTTCTCGGGCTCTTCTTCATGTGTTTCTTTTTGCTGCTCGGCCTGTGTCTTGATCTCTCCGATCTTGTTTGCACGGTCTGCCAGACTGGAGTCATCCTTGCCGCAGGCTGCCATAGAGAAAACCATTAGTACAGCCAGCAGCAATGCCAAAGCTTTCCGCATAAGGTTTCCTCCTTTCATTTATTAACCATTGACGCCGCTGGACCAGGAGATGGAGTGATAACGCCAGCCGCTGCCATCATCGGTAGGCTTTGCAGTCATGATGATATGATTCTTCCCGTCCGCCGTTGTCCATTTGTATTTCTGGTATTCGTCATCCCAATCATCCACTTTGTAGGGAGCCGGCTCAATGCCGTCCATGGCTTCCACACACTCTTCATAAGTGGGCGTATAGTACTCGTTCTCGTAGGAGTTGACCTCGTCCAGCCAAGCCTTCCAATCCTTCAGCTGCTGCAGCTCCACAATGCCTTCTGCAGCATCTGCGGCAGGTTCTTCTTCATCTTCCTGCGCATCGGAAACCACATTGCCGCTCAGTTCGGGGATCAGAGAGGTGTCATAGCCAAAGAGCTCAATGCGCTCTTCGAAGGACATACCCATGTAGTAGTCCACGCCCTCCTGCACGATGTAAGGATAATCGTTTTCATAATCCCACTGGTCGTCCAGTCTGCGCAGGCAGCCCAGGATATTGAAAACATCGCCGCTGCCGTCATCATAGGTGGCACCGATGTAGAGCACATCTTCGCCTTCCAGCTCGATGAAGCTCTCCACAGGATCCAGAGGCTTCCCGTTCAATGTGCCGTTGATCAGAATGCAGTCATACTCTTCGTCATAGTCCAGAGATTCGACGATCAGATTCTCCTCTTCGGGCTGATCCAGACACAGACGGATGTAAGGCGTGCAGTAGCCATCCTCGTCGAATACCAGGCGGGCTGCGATATCGCACTGCATTTCATCCTCATCGGAGTAGTCACCGGTGCAGTCATAGAATTCTGCCACACCGTGCCAGTCGCCTGCATAGCCTGCGGCGAAATCGGCATCAAAGGCATAATCTTCCGGCTCATCCTTGTCGACCTTGCCATTCTTGCCGGAGGTTTCTTCCTCCTCTGCTTCCGTTGCCTCGGGAATCTCGTAGGCTTCATCGGTCACAGTCAGAACAAATTCCGTGCCTTCCATATCCAACGTCATGGTATCGCCGTCAAGGGTATATTCAGCATAAGTCGCACCGCCGATGGTAAAGGCAGAACCGGTGTCCTCTACCGTGAACACTTCCCCAAAGCAATCCAGCACAGCCGTGCCATCGCCGTTGACGGTCACATAGAATTCACCCATCATGGAAAGCATATCTTCGCCCAGTTCCGCACCGTCAGCGATCATGGAGGTAGCCTTATAAGTGACCACACTGCCGTCAGCAGTATTGCCGGCAGGAGCGGAAACTTCACCGGCCGTGACAGTTGCCATATCAATGGTCAGATGATCCTTTTCCTTGTCAAACAGATCGGAGAAATCGATCTCCACAGCAGCCGCAGGATCTGCCAGCTTGTAGGTCAGCGCAACTTCCAGCGTCTCACCGGGAGCCACATCTTCCATGGAAGAATCAAACAGGGTATCAAAGGAATCCTCGCTGACAAACACAGTGGACTGCTCCAGTTCTGCATCGTTCTGCTTCACCGTGTAGTACATGGACCACAGGAAAGACGCAGCCTCATCAGAGTTGTTGGTAAAGTCAAAGTAAATGGCAATGCTGTCATCGCCGTCATAGTCTTCTACGATTTTTGCGCCGGTGTAATAAGCGGTGTAATCACCGATGACGATCTCGTTGGGGTCACCTTTGTCCTTGCCGCAGGCAGCAAGCCCAAGAACCATTACAAGAACTAGCGTCAGAGCCAATAATCTCTTTTTCATTTTTCCATTACTCCTTTCGATGCAGGGCGGTCATGCCGCCCTGCTATCTCTCCCGTTAAAAACCGCTGAGCTTGAATGCCACAGCTTCCATGGCAGAGCCATCGGCACGGTCCTGACTCAGCACACACAGGACGCTGCCGTCAGCCATCACATCGGCGGAAGCCAGCCAGGGATAATCGGTGCCAAGCAGGTCATCTGCTTCCACAGCGCCCAGCCAGGTGCCGTCAGCCGTCCACAGGACGATATCACGCATATTGCCGTCCAGTGCGATGAAGCCGTTGGCGGTCTTGGTCACATAGGTGATGGAGCCGAGACCGATGGTGGCAGTGGGATCGCCGGACAACTGCATCTGCAGGGTACCTGCATGGTCGTAGACAAAGATATGATGTCCGTCGCCCTCGACAGGAGATCCGGTCACATAGATGTAGCTGTCATCGATGCACAGCTTGCTGATGAGCTTGACTTCCGCAAAGGGGAATGCTTCACCGACCAAGGCACCGTCGGAGAAGGTAAACTTTTCGGTGGTCTCGCCGGAGGAGAACCAGCTGATGCCCCAAGTGCCATCGGGAGCAACCGTGAATTTGTCGGGGCCGTCATAGGAGTACAGCACTGCATCGCCATCGTGGCCGATGACGGGTCTCATAAAGCCGGACAGCACCAGATTTTCGCCTGCGCTTTCCACCACTTCATAGTCTTCATCCAGAGGGATCTCACGGCTGAAGGTCAGTGCCGTGCCGTCGCAGGTGTATTCACGCAGAACATAATCGCTGAGCAGATACACCTTATCGCCGATGACTTCCACATCATGCTTGAAAGTCTCAAAGGTAGTCAGAGCCTCGGACATGGGCAGGAACTCTGCTTTCAGCGTGTAAGTGCCCACCATCTGCTCGGCGGTGGCGGCAGAGAAGGCCTCGCCTTCCCAAGGCCAGGGAGCTTCCACATTGTCGGTGCCCTCTGCGGTGCAGGTGATGCCCTCGATCAGAGCAGGTACGCGGGGGTCTTCCCAGTTGGTGGCATCGATGGTGTAGTAGACACCGGCCTGCTCATTGCGGCCAAAGTAGAAGCGGTCGCCGTTGTCCTGATCTACATACAGCATGCTCTGGCCGCCAACATCAACCGTTTCCACACTGCCTTCTGCATAGGCCTTGGCATCAAATCCGTTGACATACAGCGCTTTGCGGAAGGCTTCGGGGCTTTCCTCATCTGCATTAATGGTGACAACGATGTCTGTGTTGCCTTCCTCGTCCAGAATGCAGATATAGACGTTGCCGCCGGTCTCGTAGGTGTAATAATCATCTTCGGCAATGCTCCAACCGGCTGCTTCATCATAGATAACAGAGAAGTACGTGTTTTCATGGAGGGTCACATTTCCATCCTCGACCGGTTCTTCAGTCTCTACATCTTCTTTTACGGGAACGCCGGGGTCTTCGATTTCGATTTCAGGTTCTTTCTCGCCACAAGCTGCCAGAGAGAACAGCATCAGTACGGCAAGAAGCAATGCAAGTAACTTTTTCATGATGTTTCTCCTTTCGTTCGTTAAAGTTTTTATCCAATGGTATTGGGTGCTTCCATAACGCCGTCTTCGATCAGAGGCAGATACCAGTCTTCATAGTAGTAAGGAATATCGTCGGGTTCGTTTTCCGCCACATCAGACCAATCGGTGCCCCAGGGACGCAGATAGATGTAATACCAGAAGTCGTCCTCACCGTCTTCATATTCGCCATCGATGTACAGCACATCGCCATACTCCGTGGCATCGGTGTAGAACAGCCAGTCGGCATGCTCTATATCATCGCTGAGGAACCATCCCTCTTCGGAGCAGAATCTTGCAACACCGTTTTCATCCACAGTGACGGTGATGCCCAATTCAGCCACAGGATTGTCCTTGGGCAGATCTTCATCCCAGAGAGTCATGGTGCCGGTGCCGTCTTCATCCAGTTCGATGGTGGCACAGCAATCCCACCAGTCACCCTCTTCAAAGCTATCGCCTTCCCAGACGGAATCGATGACCCACCAGCCGTAATAGTCGCCTTCCCAGTAGGAAAGCTCGGTGGGATCGCCCTTGTCCTCACCGGAGGTCTGACCGGCAGATACTGCAGGCACTTCTTCATCGGTCACTTCCAGCACAAAGATGCTGCCTTCCATGTCCAGTTCCATGCCGTTGTCGGTCAGGGTATAGGGCATCTTCTGTCCGTCAGCTTCGATGCTTTTGCCGTCATCGGTAACAGGGAAGTTCTCACCGAACATGGCGAATGTGCCGGTGCCGTCGCCATTGAGGACCACATAGCCGCCGCCCATCATTTCTACCATGTCAGGACCCATTTCCTCGCCTTCCATGGTGAAAGAGACCAGCTTGTAGGTCACAGGGCCGTCCTTCTTACCCAGTTCCTTGTCACCGTTCTTGTCGCCTGAGGCAGCAGGTGCGCCGCCTTTCTTTTCAAAGGTATAGACAACGCCTTCCAGATCAAAGGTCAGCTGACCACCGCTCAGAGTGCCATAGTACTCGCTGCCGCCCTCCTTGAGGGTGAAGGCTGTTCCATCCAATTCCCACTTACAGGCGATCTCTTCTCCCAGCATGAATACGGTGGCTTTGCCTTTCTGTTTCAGCTCCACCCAGTCGCCGTCAGCACCGATGTCGAGGCCTGCATAGACGCAGGAAACACCTTCATACAAGCCCCAATCAGCTTCTGTGCCCTGATCCTTGCCGCCGCAGGATACCAGCAGGACGATCAACACGATCACAGCTGCCGCAATACCAAGGAACACAGGCAGCAGGCTCGTTTTCTTCTTTTGAGGTGCCGTCTGCTGCACCGGGGGCGTATAAACAGGCTCCGCAGGTGCCTCACAGGCAGGCTCTGCAGGCGCCTCATAGACAGGCTCCGCAGTCGCTTCGTAAACAGGTTCCGTAGGTGCTTCATAGACAGGTTCCGCAGGTGCTGTAGGTGCTTCGTAAACAGGTTCCGCAGGTGCTGTAGGTGCTTCATAGACAGGCTCCGCAGGTGTTGCAGGTGCTTCGTATACAGGCTCTGCAGGGGTTTCCTGAACGGAAACCACGGGAGCCTCTACATCGAATTTGGTGCCGCATTCCGTGCAGAACTTTACGCCCTCAGGAAGCTGTGCACCGCAGTTGGTGCAGAATTTCATGCTGTTTCCTCCTCTTTTCTCTCAGAATTTACCCGATCTTCCGTGACCGCCGCCGCCTGAGTGGGCTTTGGATCCGGAATCGGAATCTCTCTCGATTTTTCTTCGTGTTTTGGTCGTATGAGTAAACTGATCGCTGTTCATCGTCAGGTTCAGCTGTCTTGTTATGTAGGCATCTGCCTCCCGATTGGCCGCAACACTCTTCATGCCGGCCTTCAGGATGGTCGCCACGATCAGAGAGATCAGGAACGAGACACCGATCACGATCAGATAGGTCATGCCTTTGCCTTCTTCTACAGGTTCACCTGCCGCGGCTTTCTCCAGATAATCGCCGCAGGTAAGACCATAGGCCCGGAAACCCGCATACCAGTCGTCCTCCCCGAAGTGGGGCAGGAATTCTTCCTCCAGCTGCTGCAGGGCATAGTCGCTGAAAGCATACTCCGCATCCGCACCATATACAAAGGTGGCAAAATCCCTTTGCTCCATACTCAGCAGCAGCATGATGCCGTTTCGTTCCTCGCCCTTTCCCATGGTATATTCATGGTAGAGGCCATAGGTCACTTCATAGACGGAGCCGTCACCCCAGTCGGTATAGTCCTCTACCGCAACCAGATATACGCCAATGTTATGCTCCTCGGAGATTCCCTGAAGCAGGGTCTCCAGTTCCATGTCCTCTTCATCGGTCAGAATATCTGCCTCATCGGTCACATAGTACAACCCTTCTTCTGCCTGTGCCGGCAGCACAAGCAGGGTCAGAAGCAGGGCGAGCAGGACAAAAACCGTTAGTTTCCGTTTCATTCTCACGCCCTCCTTATCTGAAAATTACCAGACCAATGATACTCAGCAATGCCCACAGTCCAAAGAGCACCAACCGGTATTTCTTTTTATCCACCGGCAGGTCACCCACCATCTTGCCTGTCTGGCCGTTCATGGCAAACAGGAAGTCCTTGCCGTTCCACTTGGTATTCAGCAGCCACACCGGCAGCAGAGCATAGTGGACTTTGCCGCGAAGGATCTCGCAGTCTGTGTGCCGCGTTGTCACCGTATGATAGCCGATCACTGTTTTCCGCAGCTGATCTTCCAATGTACCGCTGCATCGTTCATCGGCTCTTTGCTGGCTTTGTTCCATGGTCACATCGTATTTATCCGCAAGGAAGCCCGGCAGGTAAGCCGTGGAGAAGGGCTTCAGTTCGGAATAATCAAAGGGTTCGATACTGTCCATGTGTTCATCGGGCATTTTGGTGGAAGCATCCACCGGGATCTTTTCAAAAGCCAGATCGCCGGAGCGTCTGACCACAAAGTGGTCTGTTTCTGTGATCTCGTAGTCGCCTTGGGTGTAGACTCTGGATCTTGTGGCATCATAGACGCCGTCGCCTTCCGCTTCTCCGTCAAAGAGCCAGAAAGGAACATACACACCTTGAATTTTTTCAATGTGATTGCCGTCCTTAAAGGTCTTTGGCAGGAGGAATCGTTTGCCGTAGTGCTTTTTGAGGGCTGCAACGGCATCTTCCTTTTTCAGCTTGAAGGGGATCACATACTCCGGCTTTAAAGCCCCCGAGAATTGCCCGGGAACAACGGTGGGATTGCCGCAGTAGGGGCAGGAAGTGGCGGCCGTGGTGGCATCGCAGATCAGCTCTGCCATACAGGAGGGGCAGGAATAGCTTTTCATGCCCTTGGCATCCTCGCCCCAGTCGTCACTGATCCCGGAGGCATCCCAGCCTTCACCGCCGTTGGCCGCCTTCGCGGAGGCCTCAACGGCAGCTTCTTCTTTTGGAGCGTAGAGTTCCTCAATATATGCCAGTTCAAAGGATGAACCGCAGAACTCACAGCCCAATTTTTCCGTTTGTGGATCAAAATTCAGTGGGCCCGTACAGGCCGGGCACTGATAATTGGTCACTTGCGATGCCAAACGCTTCGACCTCCTTTTTCAGCAGATGTTGGATCAATACGAAGGGACAGTAAATTCAAACTCTACGCGCTGCTTGTTGCCGTTGGCATCGGTCACATCGCACTTGAACTCTTTGGCCTCGCATTTGCTTGTATCAATGGTAAGGGTAGAGCCGTCCGCAGAGAGGGTAACGCCGTACCAGTTGATCACACCGGTGGTAAAGCCCTGAGAATAATCGTCTGCGTTGTAGCCCATCCAAACATACTTGTAGGGCTTGGTGCCGCCGGACGCATTGACTGTCAAGGTGACGGTCTCGCCCTTCTTTACGCGGCTGGGGCCTGTGCCGGTAACGGTGAAGGGTTTGTTGTCCAGCGTGATCGTGAAGGTATTGGAAGTCACCTTGCTGCCGTTGGCGTCGGTGACGACGCAGTAGAAGTCTTCGTTGGTGGTCCAGTCATTGCCGTTGCCGACGATCATCTGCATGACAGACCAGCCGTAACCGGTATCATCCATCGTTTGTACGCCATACTGACCTTCCACGGTAGCATGGCCGCCCTGACCGTCGATGGCCATCCATTCAAAGCTGTACGGATATGTACCGCCTTCCACTTCGATGAAGAATTCTGCGACATCGCCTGCACTTGCCGTTGCACTGTCGGGCTGATCGATGATCTTCAGAGGCTCGGTCTTTGCCTCTTCCTGCTTGGCTGCCACAGTGATCACAGCAGTGTCACTGGTTACCTTCTCGCCTTCCTTATCGGTGACCACACATCGATACTTCAGCTGGCCGCCTGCGGCTGTATCGGAGATCTTCACATCAATAGACGCCGTCGTCAAATTGGAAACTGCCATCCACTTTTCTCTCAGGCCTGTTGTCGCACCGTAGATCTCCCAGGCATAGGAGTAAGGCTTGCTGCCGCCCTCGGCAACCACGGACAAGGTCACGGTATTGCCCACTTCCGTATTGGTACTCTTGGGCTGGGTCTTGATCTTCAGAGGCGCCTTCTCTTCTGTTTCAGGCTTTTCCTCGGGCTTGGCAGTTTCCTCGCCCATGGTGAAGAGGACGCGCTTGGAACTGTCCATCATACGGGTCAGGATGGCAGCCACTTCACAGCGGCGGATATTGGCAGCGGGGCTGCAGTTATGGGCAGCGTCGTTGCCCTGCAGGATACCGGCACGATAGAGCTTATAGATGGCAGCTGCCTGAGGATGGCTCATAGGCACATCGGGAATGACGGCATCGGCGATCTCGTTGATCTCCGCAAGAGCACTTGCAGGAAGCGCATTGGCAAAGATCTCCATATAACCTGCACGGGTAGCATTGGCATTCCAGCTGTAATCCTTGGTGATGATACCATTCTTTTTGCAGTAGTCCACATAGGTCTGATACCAGGGATTGCCGTTTTTCAGGGTCACGGCACCGGTCTGGTAACGCTCGTTCATACAGGCTGCCAGCTTGACAGCTTCGGCATAAGTCAGATAGCCGTCAGGTTCAAAGAGGGTGGCGCTTCTGCCGTTGATCAGACTCATATCGTAGGCATTTTTTACATCACTGTAGTACCACTGTGTGGACGGCACATCTGTAAAGGGCAGCTCCGCCGCAGCAGCAACGCCTGTAAACAGGCCGAGGCACAGAATCAGTGCCAAGATAAGAGATAATGCTTTTTTCATGTTGTGATCCTCCTTAAAGCCTCTCTTTTAATTTGTTTATCCGTTCACTGCACCGCCGCAGAATTCGCACTGTCCGCTGGCGTTGGGGGTGGTGGTCGCACCGCACCAGGGGCAGGTCACAGCCATCTTGGGAGCGGCAGCCGCCGCAGCGGAGTCTCTGGCCTGCTGCCGGACGCCCAACAGCACTTCCTTGATCTCCTCGCACATTTCCATGTAGTTGCGATATTCGGGATAGTCCATGGGATTGAAGGAAGAGCCGCCGCCAAGGTTCAGGCTGAGGCCACCGATTCTGGCAGTGGTAGCCATGCTGCCGGTGTACTGGAGATCCACACTGGAACGGTTCAGCTGGAACTTGATCTCATCAAAATAGGGATGGCGCACATTGATGATGATATTGAAATCGTAATAGTATCTGTATCTGGGCGGATTGTAGCTGATCTTATTGCCGTCCTTATCCGTCCGGGTCTCCTCGTTGTGGCTCTCGTCAATGTCCACTCTGCAGCCGGTCACATCGGCGAAGGGAATCACATCGGGATTCTCTTCCACCAGATCATTGGAGTCAGACACCATAAAGACGCCTGCATCCTCATCCAGCAAAACCTTGTAACGATCGCCGATGGTGCGGGTCACGCGGAAAGCCTTGACCTTTTCCAGATTGTCTTCCCGGTAAGCCAGCTGCTCATTGATCTGAGCGATGGTGGAATGACGGCGGTCGTCAAACCAAGGGGAAAGTTTTCTGGCACAATGCTTGCACATATTGCCGTCTTCCAGCTTGCGGTTGCCAAGAAGGCCGATGTCGCCGCCGCAGATATCACACTGTTTTTTCTTAAAAGCATCAAAAAGTCCCATAATTTCCTCCTTATTGTTTCTGTTCGATCAAGTCAAAAAAGAATTGTTTTAACTGCTGTTCTGTTTCATCGTTCAGCACGATGTTTTTATAAGTCCCATCCGTATAAGTCAGCGTACAGGTAAATCGTTTGTCATTCTTGGTCGGTTCAGGGAAGTACTCCAGCTGAGTCGCTTCCGCAAATGCCAGAAATGCATCCCAATCAGCCTGTTCCAGTCCTACTCTTCCGCCGTCAAAATTGGGCCCAAGATAATAGATCAGTTCCCAGTGGGGGTCTTCCTCATAAGCTGTCCAATGGAGCTGGAAAGAATAGTCCCGTTTCCGGTTGATACGATGATCTCTGGTGAAATAGATCTTGCAAAGCTCCGGCGGTTCATATCGGGGAATCTCACGACCGATGGGGTCTGCCAGTTCCTGCAGCATCGCGATCAAGGTCAGCACCCGCCGATCGGAAGGCCAGCGGTAGCCAATTTCTTCGGTACCTTCTTCCGTCTGCCAGACGAGAGAAAGGCTCTCATGGTCGCCGCCGTCCAGCAGAAGTTCTTCGCCGATGCTCGGTTTCCCGGTGACGGACTCAAGTTCTTCCATCACGGGGCTAAGGTCAAGAAGCACTGTTTCCACATCCGACCACTGCTTTTCTGTGATCGGGATATGGGTCTTTTCTTCGGCATCCTGCCCACCCATACCGCCGGGATAAAAGCTTGTGTATTCGATCTCGTCTTTGTTCAGCCGGATCTCAAAATCATAACCTGCGATCATGCCGCTGGCCCTGCTGTAATGAATACCGATCAGAGTGCCCGGCACGGTTTTCTCCTCCGGGACGGTGGGGACGATCTGGGGCTTACCGCAGCCCATCATCCCCAGAAGCAAGGTCAATACTGCCATGACACCTGCCACCAGCTTTTTCATCACACGAGATCACCGTCGTCAAAGGGGTCGCCGCACTCAGGACAGAACTTGGGAGGCTTTACACCCTTTTCAGGCTCCCAGCCACACTTGTCGCATTTGTACTGAGGCACACCTGCAGGCTTTTTGGCGCCGCATTCGGCACAGAACTTGCCCTTGTTCACCGCACCGCAGGCGCAGGTCCAGCCGTCCTCGGGCTTCTTGGCACCGCATTCAGGGCAGAACTTGCCCGTAGCGGTTGCGCCGCAGGCGCAAGTCCAGCTGTCGGCAGTCTTGGTCTCCGGCTTCTTGGCGCCGCATTCGGGGCAGAACTTGCCGGTAGCCGTGGCGCCGCAGGCACACTGCCAGCCGCCCTGTGCAGGTGCTGCGGGAGCAGGTGCGGGCTGTGCGTACTGCTGTTGCTGCTGACCCATCTGGAACAGG
>JAZNLL010000019.1:0-19671 GCA_045579045.1 Candidatus Avilachnospira sp. | reverse complement strand
GCACAAGCTGAATTGTCTGCCACCGGCTACTTACCGCAGCTTACTGGAGGCTGCCTAAAAAAAACAGGACCTCATTTCTGAGATCCTGGAGAAAACTATTTTTTGTTTTTTCATCTGTCTACTTGACAGGGAGCGGTTCAGATACTCTGTACCGGCTTTTATCGATTTATATTATTTTTTCTTTGCTTGCTCCAATGCTTTGGAAAGCTGATCGGGGCAGGAGGTATCTTTCATGCCGCAATGAATGCCTTGCAGGCGGCGGATGACTTCGTCCACCTCCATACCCTCAACAAGAGCAGAAATTCCTTGCAGATTGCCGCTGCAGCCGCCAATGACTGTGAGTTTCTGGATGATGTTATCTTCAATTTCGATGTGCATCTCGTTGGAGCAAACACCGCGGGGTCTGAACTTATACAGCATGGGAGCGTTCCTTTCTATTCGGTCAGGTCACAGACTGACATTTTTACGTAATCGATCAAATCCTGTGGGGCGAGGATGATTTGCTGACCTCTGGCGCCTGCAGAGACAGCAATTTCGTCGTAAAGCACGGCTGCCTCATCAATATGAGTGGGATAGGGCTTCTTCATGCCGATGGGACTGCAGCCACCGCGAATATAACCGGTCAAGGGAAGCAAATCCTTCATGGCAATCATTTCCACCTTTTTATCTCCGGCGGCTTTGGCTGCCTTTTTAAGATCCAATGAACAGCAAACAGGAATGCAGAAAATAAGGATTCCGCACTTATCTCCACGGGCAACGAGGGTCTTGAATACCTGCTCCGGAGGCATACCGATTCCCTCTGCCGCATGCATACCGTTGAGATCGTTTTCATCGTAATCATATTCGGTTGTTCGGAAAGAAAGCTTGGCTTGCGAAAGAAGTCGCATGGCATTGGTTTTGGTCATATCATTTCCTCCGCAGAGATTATAACGCAACTTGTCAAACCATGCAAGGGGCAGATCAGAAAAAGGGTACGGCGAAAGTCGTGCCCTTTTTCTGTTCTGAGGGTTGTCTGCTTGACATAAGGTATATGGGAAGTGATGAAAATGAAGCAGATCAAGATGCTGCTGCCGGAGGTCTACCGACAACAGATGAAGCTTCAGGACTGGAACGGTCTGGAGGAGTTGCGGTTTTGTCACGGAAGTCCTGTGTATCTGCGTTATTGCGATAGAGAACGGGAACTGTGGCCGCAAACAGACGCTTTTATGGTGGAGGCGATTATACAGCGAGCCTGTCAGCATTCGGCCTATGCCCATGCAGATACCATTCGACAGGGATATATAACGGTTGAAGGCGGTCACCGAATCGGAATCTGCGGATTGGGTATCACGGAAGCCGGTATCGTACGAGGGATCAAAGAACCCAATTCTCTGAATATTCGGATTGCAAAACAGGTTCTGGGGTGTGCAGAAAAGCTGGTTTCGGAAATTCGCGATTCGCTGTTAATACTGGGACCTCCCGGAAGCGGCAAGACAACGCTGCTGCGGGATGTAGTCAGACTTCTGTCAGACAGGTGCAAACAGCGTATCGGTCTAGCAGACGAAAGAGGGGAACTGTCGGCGGCGGTCAATGGAAGAACACAAATGAATGTTGGACTGCGAACGGATGTGTTGGTGAATATCCCAAAGTCGGCGGCGGTCATGATGCTGCTGCGTACCATGAATCCAACATGGATCGCTGTGGATGAGATCACGGCTGCCGAGGACATTGCAGCCATGGAACAGGCATCCTATTGCGGTGTAAAACTCTTGGCTACAGCCCACGGTGACTCCGCAGAGGATCTGAAAAATCGGCCTCTCTACCGCAAACTGATGGAAACTGGTATTTTTCAGCAAGTGGTCGTTCTGAGACGGGACAAGTCCTATGAAATACAGGAGGCGGTATTTTGAAGCTGGCAGGGATATTATTCGTCGTGGTGTCTGCTGCCTCTGTGGGATTGAAAATCGCCTCTTCTTTGCGCAATCGATGCAGGACGCTGCGGCAGTTTTTGGGTGCCCTTCAGGTTATGAGCAGCGAGATCAGTTGTTGCGGAACGCCTCTGCCGCAGGTTTTTGCGCTCATGGCGGTTTCTTCGGACGGTACGGTGAGTCGATTGTTTTCGAATGTGGCTAAAGCCATGGACAAGCAGCGATGGTTGACGCCACGCAATGCCATGGAGACTGCCCTGCAATCGGAGCAGCAGCTGGGAGAGGACAAGGATTTGAGGGAAATCTTACTTTCGCTGGCATCCGGTCTCGGAAAGTATGACCGGGAGAGTCAGTTGCAAATTCTGGAGAGGACAAAAGGCTGCCTGGAAACGCTGCTGCATGCAGCGGAGCAGGAGTGCAGTGTGAGGAGCAAGACCTACGAGGTTCTGGGGCTTTGCGCAGGAATATCGGTTGCGATACTTTTGTTATAGGTGAAGCATGGAGATTGATCTGATTTTTAAAATAGCGGCAGTAGGCATTATCGTTTCCATTCTCAACCAGGTTCTGGTGCGCTCCGGTCGGGAGGAACAGGCGACAATGACCACGCTGGCGGCGCTGGTGGTTGTACTGATGCTGGTGGTGCAGAAAATCGCGGAACTGTTTCAGCTGGTTGAAACGCTTTTTCAGTTCTGATGGAAGTGATGGTAAAAATCTCGGCCATAGCCATTATGGCTGCGGTCCTCTGCCTGCTGCTTCGGCAAAATGAAAAGGCTGTTGCGCTGGGACTGTCCGTTTTGTCCTGCGTGACCGTACTGATACTGGGTGCTCGGTTTTTACAGCCCATTTGGTCTGTGATCGGTAAAATAGAAAATCTTTCCGGACTCGGCGGCGGTGTAACAGAACCGCTGTTGAAAGTGGTTGGAATCGGTTTTCTTAGCCAACTTGCGGGAAGTGTCTGCAGCGAAGCGGGAGAGACATCCCTGGCAAAGGCGGTAGAACTGGCAGGTACAGTTCTGGCGGTTTATGCTGCGCTGCCGCTGGTTCTGTCTGTTTTGGATTTGGCAGAGAAGTTGATAGGAGGCACCCTTTGAGAAAAATGGCGATGTTTTTGATTTTTTTGTTTTTGCTGACTGTCCCCGTATCGGCGATGGAAACGGCGCAGTGGTTCGGCACAGATGAACTGGAGTCCAATCTTCCTTCGGCTGCTGATGCCTATCTGGACGGGGCTCCCACGGAGAAACGGGATTTCGCCGAAGGTGTCACGGAAATCATTTCCGGTACTTTGTCGGAAAGCGGCAGCTATTTCCGTGCATCGATGTCGCTGCTGATGCGGATTCTCTTGATTGTACTGCTGTGCCGCTTTTTAGAGACAAAAGAACATCCTCTGTCGGGACAGGCTGCGGCCATGGCAGGCGTTTTGGCTATAACAGTATGCTGCGCCGGTGATCTTCGGATGATGATTGGTCTGGGAAAGCAGACCATGGATGAGATGACGGCTTTTTCCACACTTCTGCTGCCGGTCATGGCTTCTGCGGCTGCGGCCTCCGGCTCTGTGACAGGAGCAGGTGCGCTGTACGGTGCTGCGGCAGTGTTTTCCAGGGTTCTTATGGTTTTTTGCAACGGGGTACTGTTTCCTGTGGTCTATGCCTATCTGGCTATCGGTGTGGCCGATGGGACTATGGGGGAGACAAGGCTGAAGAAATTGGGGGAATTGCTGTCATGGCTGGTAAAATGGGGGCTGAAGGCGGTGATGTACGTGTTCACGGGCTTTATTGCCGTGACCGGTCTGTTGTCCGGTCACGTGGATGCAACGGCCTTAAAGGCGGCCAAGGTGACCTTGTCCGGTGTCGTTCCTGTGGTGGGAGGAATCGTTTCCGATGCGGCGGAAACGGTTTTGTATAGTGCGGGACTTTTGAAAGGCACAGTCGGCACATTCGGAATGCTGGCATTTCTGGCGGTGTTCGCGGCTCCTTTTTTACGGGTCGGACTGCACTATCTGGCCTTCAAACTGACGGGTGTGCTTGGCGGACTGATGGGGAGCTCTATTTGCGGCTTCATGGATTGCGTTACCAACGTTATGGGATTTCTGCTGGCCATGCTGGGCAGCTGTGTTCTGATGTGCCTGATCTCCTGCTGCTGCTTTATGCGGATGGTGGGCATATGAAGAATTATTTGCTTTCCGTCATTTCATCGGCCATGCTGCTGAGTCTGACACAGAACCTTTTGCCAAAAGGAGCTGTGCGGCAGGTGGCGAGCTTTGTGGGCGGACTTTTGGTTGTGCTGGCAGTTCTGTCGCCGGTGGTGGATCTGGATGTTCAAAGCCTGTCAGATGCATTTACAGAGCTCTCTTTTGCAACAGATACCTTTGGAATTCAGACAGAAGATGCCGGGCAAGAATGGATGGCAGACATCATAAAGCAGCGGTGCGCCACATATATATGGGACAAAGCCAATGCACTGGGTGCGGATCTGGAGGTGGAGGTGGTACTCAGCGAGGATGAGGGATATCCCGTACCGGTGTCTGTTGTTCTGACTGGCAAAGCAACACCGGAACAGAAAACAAGAATGGAAGAATATATCTCCGGGGATATGGGCGTCCCTGTCCAAAGACAGGAGTGGAAGATAGGTTGAAATGGAAGCAAAAGATACGAAAATTACTCACAAAGGCCGGTACTTATAAATATGCAGCTATGGTACTGCTTCTGGGGGTGACGCTGATGCTGATGCCCCAAAAGGAGAAACAGCAGATTGAGCCGCCGGCAGAACAGATAAAGGAGGAGACAAGTCTGGAAGAACGTCTGGAGACCGTCCTGAGTCAGATGGACGGTGTCGGGAAGGCGAAGGTACTGCTGACTTTGGCAACAGGTACGTCCTATCAGTACCAGACAGATGTTCGGACATATACAAAACAGGAAGATACGGAAGTACAGAAGGAAACGGTTCTGGCCTCAGATGGCGCAGGAAAGCAGTCTCCCATTGCGGTCAGAACGACCTATCCCACTTATCAAGGTGCTCTGGTCTTATGTCAGGGTGCAGACAGCGCAGCTGTCAGATTGGATGTCATTGACGCTGTCTCCGATTTGACAGGCCTTGGCAGCGATAAGATCAGCGTGATCAAAATGAAAGGCAATTAGGAGGAACGAACATGAAAATTTGGAAAAGAAATGCCATTGTGGCAACGGTACTGGTTCTGATCTGTGCAGGCGTGTACCTCAATTGGAATGCGGCTCAGAATCAACCAGTAGATTTTATGGATACCCTGGATGCCGAACAGGTCATGAGCAGCATCGAACTTGACCTTGCAGATGAGGAAGCTATGACCGTCAGTCTGCCGGAGGATAACTTCGCGCAGATTCGCCTGAACCGTCAGGAAACCAGAGACAGCGCCGTAGAACTCCTGCAGCAGACCATGACCTATGAAGATGAAAGCGCAGCGGCGGCAGCCGCCACTTCTCTGGATGCCATTGTGGGGGATGCGCTGGCCGAATCTCAGGTGGAGAGTCTGGTTATTGCAAAGGGCTATGATGACTGCGTGGTCTATATGAATGAAGAAAATATCCATGTGGCGGTCTCGGCACCGGCAGAGGGTCTGGCAGAGGCCGATGTGGCATTGATCTCCGATCTTGTAACGGCACAGACCGGGTGCAGTCTGGAGGATATTCGCATTATTGAGGTAAAATAGTTGCGTTTTTCTCAAAATGTGGTACAATGTTAAAAAGTCATTGTACACGGAGGAATTCGTTATGAGTGAAAATAAAGAATATATTTCTCAGGAGCTGGAGAACGGCTCCATTCAGATTTCCGAAGATGTCATCGTTTCCATTGCTGCCATGGCTGCGCAGGAAGTGGAAGGCGTCTACGGTCTCGGCGGCTCCGGCTCCGATCTGAGCAAGCTGACGAAAAAGTCTGTGGGTAAGGATGTCCGTGTGGAGATCTCCGATGCAGATGAAATCTCCATCGACTGCTATATCATCGTCCTCTACGGTCATTCCGTGGTTGACGTCGCCAAGGCTGTGCAGGAGGCTGTTGCTTCCGCTGTGGAGTCCACCACCGGCCGGGCCGTCAAGGATGTCAATGTCAGCGTCGGCGGTATTTCCGTTCCCAAGGCTGCAAAAAAATAAGAAAAATAAACCCTTTGTGGAAACAAAGGGTTTATTTTTTTCGTTCTTGCCGTTATAATAGTGGGAAAGAAAACTCTAAGGAGATCGAATATGACCAGATCCAATGCCAGAGAGATCGTTGCTCATCTGATTTTTGAAATGAATTTTACTGAGGATTCCGCCCATCAGCTGGTGGAAGCTACCATGGAGCCGGACTACTACAGCAGTCTGGCACAGGAAACGGAAATCTATGCCGAGCGCCCCAACGAAAAGCAGATGGAGTATATCCGCAATGCTGTTCACGGTGTGCAGGAAAAGCAGGAAGAGCTGGATGGCTATATTGCCAAGTATGCCATCAACTGGAGCGTTTCCCGCATTTCCAAGGTGGCACGTGCCATTCTCCATGTGGCCATGTATGAGGCTCTGTATGTAGAGGATGTTCCCGTCAGCTCTGCCATCAATGAAGCTGTGGAACTGACCCGGAAGTATGAGGATGAGGATGTCGTTGCGTTTGTCAACGGTATTCTGGGTTCCTTTGCCCGTGAGATGGAGCAGGCATGATCGTTCTGGGCTTTGATACCAGCAACTATACCACCTCTGTAGCCTCTTTTGATGGTACCAAGGTGGAAAACCGCTCCCGGCTGCTGGATGTAAAGCAGGGAGAATTGGGTCTTCGGCAGAGCGATGCGGTATTTGCCCATGTGAAGCGTCTGCCGGAGCTTGCCCACGGTTTATTTGACGAACAAGAGCCGTCTGCCATTGGGGCCATTGGTGTCAGTACCCGGCCCAGAGCGGTGGAGGGCTCCTATATGCCGTGTTTTCTGGCCGGTGTTTCCGCTGCGGAGACGATGGCTGCGGCTCTCCATGTGCCTTGCTATGCGTTTTCGCATCAGCAGGGCCATATTGCTGCTGCCCTGTGGTCAGCAAATCGGATGGATCTGATGGAGCAGCCTCATCTGGCCTGGCACCTGTCCGGCGGTACAACGGAGCTGCTTCTTGTAGAACCGGAAGATCGGAATGTGAAAGCAACCGTGATCGGCGGTACCGGTGATATCTCTGCCGGTCAGGTAATGGATCGTACAGGCAAGCTTCTGGGCTTGCAGTTTCCCTCCGGTAAGGCTCTCGATGCTCTTGCCGCGCAGGTGGAAAAGCCGGAACGTTTCAAAGTGAAAACAAACGAACTGAAATTCTCCCTTTCCGGTCTGGAAAATAAGGTGATGGCCTATGCTGATGCCCACAGTCCTGAAGAGACGGCTGCCTATGCCGTAGCTTCTGTGGTGGATGTCATCATCCGTACCACCAAAGATGCCGAGAAGGTCTATCCCGGTCTGCCGGTGGTCTTCTCCGGCGGTGTGGCCTCCAATTCTACTCTCAGAAAAAGCTGCGAAGGCATGAACTGTGTGTTTGCGGAGCCTGCCTTGTCCACAGATAATGCTGCAGGTATTGCGGTTCTGACATGGCTGCAGGAGGGAACGCTCTGATGGAAGCAAAGGTCTATTCCGTCTCTCAGATCAACCGGTATATCAAGACCGTTCTGGATCGGGATGCTCTGTTGGCCAATGTCTGTGTCAGCGGTGAACTGAGCAATTACAAGGTCTATCCCTCGGGACATCACTATTTTTCCTTGAAGGATGCAGAAGGGGCAATGCGCTGTGTCATGTTCAAAGGCAGCGCCATGCGCCTTCGGTTTCGTCCCGAAAACGGCATGAAGGTTCTGGTCACAGGTCGTGTGACTGTGTTTCCCAGAGACGGTGCCTATCAGCTTTATTGTGAAGCTATGATGCCGGATGGCGCCGGTGATCTCCATGTGGCTTTTGAGCAGCTGAAGCAGAAGCTGCAGGCGGAGGGACTCTTTGATCCCGCTCATAAAAAGCCTCTTCCGGCCTATCCTGAACGGATTGCAATCATCACATCCTCAGCCGGTGCAGCGATCCATGATATGCTTCGGGTGTTGGGAAAACGGTATCCCTTGAGTAAGGTCATCCTGCTGCCGGTGCGGGTACAGGGTGTGGAAGCACCTCCCGAAATTTGCGGAGCAATTCGTTATGTAAACCGATATAAGTTGGCAGATCTGATCATCACCGGCAGAGGCGGCGGTTCCATTGAAGACCTTTGGGCCTTCAATGATGAACGGGTGGCCTATGAGATCTATCGTTCTGAAATTCCTGTCATTTCTGCCGTTGGACATGAACCGGATGTGACTATATCGGACTATGTGGCAGATTTGAGAGCAGCTACGCCTTCCAATGCAGCGGAGCTGGCAGTTCCGGATCAGATGGAACTGCGGCAGATGCTTCGATCCATGGAGGTCCGAATGCAGCGAGCCATCAACAGCCGTCTGCAGCTGAACAGACAGAAACTGTCCAGACTGATAAGCAGCCGTGCCCTGCAGAGCCCCATGAATGTTCTTCAGGATCGAAGAATGCTGCTGGATCATCTGCAGAAGCAGCTGGCATCTGCTGCCCAGCGTCAGTTGGCAGGAAGGAAGCAGAAGCTTGCCGCATTGGCGGCCGGTATGGATGCCATGAGTCCCTTGAAAGTTCTTGCAAGAGGCTATTCTATGACAAAAGATGCCCAAGGTCACGTGGTCACAGACGCATCTGCGGTCAGACCCGGCGATACGATCACAGTCACACTTTCTGCAGGACGGCTGCACGCAGTTGTCAGCGAGACGGAAGGAGAAACGCATGAAGAAAACTGAGAATTTCGAAACATCCATCCAGCGGCTGGAGGAAATCGTCCGCCTGATGGAGCAGGGAAGTGCTTCTCTGGAAGAATCTCTGAAACTCTTTGAAGAAGGCACGGCTCTGGCAGTTGCCTGCACAAAGCAGCTGGATGAAGCGGAACTGAAGGTTGTCCGCCTGATGAAGGGTTCTGAGGGCGAGCCTGTTGAGCTTCCCTTTGAGCCGGAAAATTGAATGATAATACAAAGCTCCGGTCACCCGGAGCTTTGTGATTCCAACGAATACTTCTTGTATATTCATGAATATTGTGTTATAATGTCCTGTAATAATGGCGCAGTATCCTAGTCAGCGCTGCCGGCTCCCAGGACGGGCCTAAAAATCCGTTAAAGGGCATAACTGTGAAACCCATGGTGCCTGCTTCTTACGCCCAGTTTGGGGTGGGTGCTGAGGGAAGGTGCAGATTTCTGCACCTGCGGAAAAAGGGCGTCCTCCAATGGCATGGAGATCCCGACCCTCTTTCTGCGGAGACCTGTTCTTGTGCAAAAGCGTACTCCCTTGCGGTAAGCGACTTCTGTACGAAGCAGGATGTGAACCTGCATTGCGGTGGAAATGATATTCGGTTTTCCGCTGTGTGCAGAGTAGCCTGCCTTGCGTGAACAGTACGGGATAGAGGAGTGAAGCACGCAGACCCCTGGCCAGGGGCGAAGCGTGATATTGCCTCTTGAAAGCCTGTTTGCAAAAGAGGATAAGAGTCGGAGGGCGCTGCGGTGGAAATCATCTAGGCTGTCTTATTACAGAGCAGATAAGGGATTGCAGTACGGACTAAGTGGCAATCGGGTTGCTTTTTTGGCGACAAAAAGACTGGAACTTCAAAGGGAAACCACTCGACCGGCGACGGGGAGCAGTTCCTGGGGAAAACCTACCCGACCTAAGCCGTAAGTTTAATCTTATCTGCTGCCATTATTTTTTAAACATTCAGGAGGAATTCCGTGAAAAGCAGCCGTAAGAAAAAAGCAAAACAGATCCGAATCAAGCCGGACTGGAGATGGATCTCTACGATTTTTGGCATTACCATCGGCATTTCTGCCGTAATGTCTTTTGCGTCCAATGAGATATTGTCTGCCGGCGGTATGGCGCTGTCCTTTGTTGTACTGCTGACCATTGTTTTTCTGGGTATTGTTTTTGATATCATCGGTATGGCAGTTACCGCTGCGGAAGAAAAACCTTTCCATGCCATGGCTGCCAAGAAGATTCCGGAGGCCATGATCGCCATTCGATTGGTTCGCCGTGCGGAGCGTGTATCCTCCTTTTGTAACGATGTGGTAGGCGATATCTGCGGTGTTGTGTCCGGTTCTGCGGCAGCTGTTATTGCAGCGAGAGTTGTGTTGGACATGCAGCCAACGGTAGCCGATGTGGTACAGCTGCTGATGGCTGCTCTTGTGGCCGGACTTACGGTTGGCGGAAAGGCCTTTGGTAAATCCATTGCCATGAACAATGCGACGACGATTATTCTGTCGGCCTCCCGTTTGATTCACTTCGTGAAAACCCTTCCCGGATCGTTCGTTAAGCTGTTTCGCAGAAAATAAGAGGAAACTATGCTGGAAAATATTAGAAACAGAGAAGATCTTCTGCAGCTGGATTCGGCCCAGGAGCAGGATCTGTGCCGGGAGATCAGACAATTTCTTGTGCATCATGTGGCGCTGAACGGCGGTCATCTGGCATCCAATCTGGGCATCGTGGAACTGACGGTCGCCCTGCATAAAGTCTATGATACGTCTGTTGACCGACTGCTGTTTGACGTCGGTCATCAGGCCTATGTGCATAAAATTCTCACCGGAAGAATGGAACAGTTTTCGGAGCTTCGAAAACTGAACGGTCTTTCCGGTTTCCCAAAGCCGTCAGAAAGTGCGCACGACGCATTTGTTGCAGGTCATGCTTCTGAGGCCGTTTCTGTTGCGCTCGGCATGGCCAGAGCCAGAACGCTGAAAAATGAAAACTATGATGTCGTTGCGGTTTTGGGCGACGGTGCGCTGACCGGAGGTCTGGCCTATGAAGGCCTGAACGATGCAGGTGAGAGCGGCGAGCCCCTTGTGGTTGTGCTCAACGATAACGGTATGTCCATTACACCCAATGTGGGTGCTGTTGCACGCCATCTTTCTCTGGTTCGCCTGAAGCCGGGGTATTTTGGTCTTAAAAAGACCTACCGTCGGATCACGCAGGTCATGCCCGGCGGTAAAGCTTTGTACAAACTGATCCACCGTCTGAAAACATGGATGAGAAAGAAACTTATCGGTGTTACCTTGTTTGAAGGTATGGGCTTCCAGTATCTTGGCCCTGTGGACGGTCATGATACGGAAAAGCTGACGTTCCTTTTGCAGCAGGCAAAGGAGATGAGGGAGCCGGTGGTACTCCATGTCATCACCACCAAGGGCAAGGGCTATGCCCCGGCCGAGGGACAGCCTGCCAGTTTCCATGGAATTGGAAGCTTTGATCCTGACACCGGTTCTGCAGCCATTTCGAAAACCAAAAGCTTTTCGCAGATTTTTGGTGAAGAAATCTGCAAGTTGGCTGAGGAGAATGATAAAATCTGTGCCATTACCGCTGCCATGGAGCAGGGGACGGGTTTGGATTTGTTTGCAAAGAACCACCCAAAGCGCTTCTTTGATGTTGGTATCGCAGAAGGTCATGCCGTGGCAATGGCAGCAGGCCTTGCCAAACAGGGAATGGTACCGGTGTTTGCGGTCTATTCCACATTCCTGCAGAGAGCCTATGACATGCTGATCGAGGATATCGGTTTGCTGGGGCTTCATGCTGTGTTTGCTGTGGACAGAGCCGGACTCGTGGGCGAAGACGGCGAAACCCATCAGGGTTTGTTTGATGTAGGGTATCTTCGCCAGATACCCGGTATGCAGATTCTTTGTCCTGCAAGCAACGCGGAATTGCAGCGTATGCTTCGATCTGCGGTTCTGGAAATGACCGGATCGGTTACGGTTCGCTATCCCAGAGGCAGCGAGGGCGGCTATACAGGTGCCTTCTGGCAGAATAAGATTTATGATGACAGTCAGATTACGGTTGTCACCTACGGCACCACCGTCAATGACGTGATGAAGGCTGCGGAGAAACTGAGAGCAGATGTGATCAAGCTGGATCAAATTGCACCCCTTGACTGTCGTGATATTGCCAAATCCGTGGAAAAAACCGGACATCTTATTGTTGTGGAAGAAACCGCGGAAGCGTGTTGTGTCGGCCGTGAAATTGTAACGGCACTCAGCCAAAGTGGCCTCTTGTTCAGAAGCCGCCTTTTGAATTTGAAAAACGGAATCGTTCCCCATGGAGATGTGAAATCTCTGCGAAAGCTGATGGGGATTGATACTGAAAGTATTGAACAAGCAGCAAGGGAGTTGTTGCAGCATGAAAAATAAAGAACGGCTGGATGTACTTCTGGTCAACCGAGGTTTTTTTGACAGCCGTGCAAAGGCACAGGCGGTCATTATGAGCGGTGATGTCTATGTAGACGGACAGAAGGCCGATAAAGCCGGAGCCAGTTATGACACGGAAGCCAATATCGAAGTCCGCGGCAGTGTCTGCCCCTATGTGAGCCGTGGCGGATTAAAACTGGAAAAGGCCCTTCGTGACTTTGGTGTTGATCCCACCGGCTATGTCTGCAGCGATTCCGGTGCTTCTACCGGCGGTTTTACAGACTGTCTGCTGCAGCAAGGTGCAAAGAAGGTCTTTGCCATTGATGTTGGCTACGGTCAGCTTGCATGGAAGATCCGAAGCGATGAGCGAGTCGTTGTGATGGAACGAACCAACATTCGTCATGTCACCCCGGAACAGCTTGGCGAGCCCTTGGATCTTTCTGTGGTGGATGTTTCCTTCATTTCTCTGAAACTGGTTTTGCCGGTCATCAAGAGCCTTTTGAAGCAGGATTGCGGACAGGTTTTGTGCCTGATCAAACCCCAGTTTGAAGCAGGAAAGGACAAGGTTGGCAAGAAAGGTGTTGTCCGTGACCCGGCTGTCCATCTAGAGGTTCTGGAGTCTTTTGTGGAACTGGCGAAGTCTCTGGAATTTACCATCTGCGATCTGACCTTCTCTCCTGTGAAAGGACCGGAAGGCAATATTGAATTTTTGGGGCATTTGTCCCTGTCTGCCGGAACGGACAATGTTCCGGTGCTGGAGGAATTGGTGCAGCGGGCACACGATTCCCTGAAAGGTTAATGTATGAGAGCTGTATTAACACCCAATCCCTATCGGGATCGAAATTTCAAACTGGTGGAACAGGCTGTGGCGATTTTGCAGCAGTCCGGCATTGAAACGAGGGTTTGTCTGCCTTTTGACGTGGATAAATCCTTTGAAATGCCCAAGGACATGAACTTCCATGATCTGCACCGTGAGATCAAAAAAGCAGATGTACTGATTTGCTTTGGCGGCGACGGTACCATTCTGCATTCTTCCAAGGTTGCAACCAGACATCACGTACCCATTCTGGGCGTCAATGTGGGAACCATGGGTTTTATGGCGGAGCTGGAAGCTTCGGAACTGGATCTGCTTGCGAAACTGGCAAAAGGGGAGTATACCGTTGAAAAGCGTATGATGCTTCGCGTCACGGTGGAGAACGAGGGAAAGACCCTGTTCGATGAGGTCGCTTTGAACGATGCCGCTATTACCAAGGGTGCCATTGCCCGCGTGGTACAGGTGGCTGTCGCCTGTGACGGCGTGGAAGCCAGTACTTTCTCCGGTGACGGTGTTCTGATTTCGACACCCACCGGTTCAACGGCTTATTCCATGTCTGCCGGCGGTCCCATTGTGGAACCTTCCGCTCAGAATATCATCATCACCCCCATCTGCCCCCATACGTTTAACGCAAAAGGCATCGTGACGGCTCCTTGGAGAACCATCTCCATCCGTCTCGGCAAACTGGGAAGAAAAAGTGCCTTCCTGTCCGTAGATGGCGGTCGTGCCTTCCGGCTCAACGTCGGTGATGTGGTAACCGTCTGCAAGGCCGAGCAGGAAACCTGCCTCGTCCGTCTGAAGCAGACCAGCTTTTACGAGATATTCAACAATAAATTCTATGCCCGGTAAGGAGTCTTTTCTATGAAAATGAACCGACAGGCAAAGATCCTGGAACTGATTGAAAATAAGGATATTGAGACGCAGGAGCAGCTTTTGGCGGAATTGAATCTTCTCGGCTTCTCCACGACACAGGCCACCATTTCCAGGGATATCAAAGAGCTTCGCATTATCAAAGAGCAGAGCCCCAGCGGTGCTTATCGCTACAGCGCAACTCCCAAACAGCTGGAGCCTACGCTGACATCCAAACTCAATAATATATTCAGACAGAGCATTGTGGCTTGCGACCATGCGCAGAACATCGTGGTCATTAAGACCATGCCCGGCTTGGCCTCGGCTGCCTGTTCTGCCATTGATGCCATGAATTTGGATATGATCGTAGGAACGCTGGCAGGCGATGATACGGCCTTTCTGCTGATGCGCGATACGTCTGCGGCAGTTGCCCTTTGTGCGGATTTTAAGCGTCATCTCAACTGATTATCGAGAGGATAGATTGGTATGCTGAACCTACTGCATATCGAGAATATAGCGGTCATAGAACAGGCGGATATTCATTTTGGCAAGGGCTTCAACGTATTGACCGGTGAAACCGGAGCAGGTAAGTCCATTGTGATCGATGCAATCTCTGCCATTTTGGGTGAGCGGGCTTACCGTGATGTGATTCGGACCGGTACGGACAGAGCCTTTGTCAGCGCTGTTTTCTCTGACGTTCCGAAGCTGGAATGGTTTGATGAAAACGGTGTCGCCTATGACCAAACAGAACTGCTTTTGCAGCGAGAGATCTATGCAGACGGAAAGAATGTCTGCCGGGTCAATGGCAGACCTGTAACAGTTGCGCTTCTGAAAAAGCTGGGTGCTCAGCTGGTCAATATCCACGGTCAGCACGATTCCCAACAGCTGTTTGATGAAGACAGCCATCTGCTGTATCTGGATCTGTTTGCAAAGAACAATGATCTTTTGACAGCATACGCTGAAAAATACTGTGCCGTCACAGCTGTTCGGCAGGAGATCCAGCGGCTCTCCATGGATGAAAGCGAAAAGCTTCGCAGAGTGGAAAACCTCCGCTATCAGATCGAAGAGATCCAGCGGGCAGAATTGACTTCCGGCGAAGATGAAGAATTGGAAAACCGAAGAAAGGTACTTCAAAATTCTGAAAAATTGATGGATGGACTTGCAAAATCCGTCTCCGCGTTGTATGGTGATGATGACAGGGAAGGTGCGGCCGGACTTGTCAGCGAAGCGGCTCATGCCCTTTCCAAGATCACCCGCTACGATGACCGGCTGGCATCACTTCATGACCGTATTTCCGAACTGATGTATGCGGTTCAGGATGCGGCAGAAGAACTGCGGGATCAGATGGATACCTTGTCTTATTCCGGTGACGAACTGGAACAGATCGAAAGCCGATTGGATGTGATCCACCGTCTGAAGCGCAAGTACGGCGGCTCTGTCGATGAAATTCTGGCTTATCTCTCCCGTGCGGAGACGGAGTTGGATGAAATCGAATTTGCCGATGACCGCATCGAAAAGCTGAAAAAACAGCTGGTCGGACTGGAAAAAGCTGCCATGGAGGCAGGTATCCTGCTTCATAAATCCAGAATATCGGCAGCTAAGGAACTGCAGACCCGTCTGAGCGAAGAACTGACCGCTTTGGATATGCCAAGAGCGCAGTTTGTCTGTCAGTTTGAGGAGAAACCCATGGCTGCTGACGGTCTGGACAGCATGCGTTTCCTGATGACGGCCAATATCGGTGAGGCCTTGAAGCCCATGAGTAAG
This sequence comes from Candidatus Avilachnospira sp., assembly GCA_045579045.1. GTDB lineage: Bacteria > Bacillota > Clostridia > Oscillospirales > Oscillospiraceae > Avoscillospira. Next base: position 4,134 of record JAZNLL010000019.1, on the reverse strand, counting down.
GTGGCTTCCGGCGGTGAATTGGCACGCATCATGCTGGCGATCAAAAATGTCATGGCTGAGCAGGATCTGGTCGGTACGCTGATTTTTGACGAGGTGGATGCCGGTGTCAGCGGTCGAGCCGCCCAGAAGGTTGCGGAAAAGCTTCATGCGGTTTCTGAGAATAAGCAGGTGCTCTGCGTGACCCATCTCCCTCAGATTGCGGCTGCTGCCAATGTCCACCTTCTGATTGAAAAAACAGAGAGTAACGGACGTACATATACCCACGTGAATCCCTTGGATAAGGAAGGCCGAAAGCGGGAGATCGCCCGTATTATCGGTGGTGCTGAAATCACAGATACCACGCTGAAAAGTGCGGAAGAAATGCTTTTTAATTGAAAATTATACCCAGAAAGGACTTATAAGATATGACACTCTACGAAGAACTGGTAGCCAGAGGCCTGATTGCTCAGGTTACCGACGAAAAGGAAGTCAGCGAACTCATCAATGCAGGCAAGGCCACCTTCTACATTGGCTTTGACCCCACGGCAGATTCTCTGCATGTCGGTCACTTCATGGCTCTGTGCCTGATGAAGCGTCTGCAGATGGCAGGCAACCGTCCTATCGCCCTCATTGGCGGCGGTACTGCCATGATCGGTGACCCCTCCGGCCGTACGGACATGCGTTCCATGATGACCGAAGAAACCATTCAGCATAACTGCGACTGCTTCAAGAAGCAGATGGAGCGCTTCATCGAATTCGGTGAAGGCAAGGCCATGATGGTCAACAATGCCGATTGGCTCATGAAGCTGAACTATGTGGAATTCATCCGTGAAATCGGTGGCTGCTTCTCCGTCAACAACATGCTTCGTGCCGAGTGCTTCAAGCAGCGTATGGAAAAGGGCCTGAGCTTCCTGGAGTTCAACTACATGCCCATGCAGTCCTATGACTTCTACTACCTGTACAAGAATTACGATTGCAACCTGCAGTTCGGCGGCAACGACCAGTGGTCCAACATGTTGGGCGGTACCGAACTGATCCGCCGTAAGCTGGGTAAGGATGCCCATGCCATGACCATCACTCTGCTGCTGAACTCCGAGGGCAAGAAGATGGGCAAGACCGCCAAGGGCGCTGTCTGGCTGGATCCCAACAAGACCGCTCCCTACGATTTCTATCAGTACTGGCGCAATGTGGATGATGCCGACGTCATGAAGTGCATCCGCATGCTGACCTTCCTGCCTCTGGAAGAGATTGAGGCCATGGACGCATGGGAAGGCAGCCAGCTGAATCAGGCCAAGGATATCCTTGCTTACGAACTGACCAAGCTGGTTCACGGTGAAGAAGAGGCAGAAAAGGCCCGTGCCGCTGCCAAGGCTCTGTTTGCAGGCGGCAGCGATGATGCCAATATGCCTACCACTGCCATTACTGCCGATCAGCTGACCGATGGCAAGATCGCCATTCTGGATCTGATGCTGGCCTGCGGCCTGATCCCCACCAAGTCCGAGGGTCGCCGTCTGGTGCAGCAGGGCGGTGTCACCGTCAACGAAGAAAAGGTTGCCGGTATCGATGTTACTTATACTGCCGAGGATCTGCAGGCAGGTCTGAAGATCCGTAAGGGTAAGAAGGTCTATCATAAGGCCATCTGGGCATAATCTTAGCATTGAATAGATTACCACGGGATTATCTCGTGGTAATCTCATTTTAAAAGAAAAGAGGCGTGCATATGAAACGAGCGATAAGATTGTTTTTGATCCTTTTGATTCTTGCTGTAATGGTTGTTCCGGCGGCTGCGGAGGAACTGCAGCTTGAAACCGCCGAGCTGCATCTGATCCAGAATGGCGAATTTTCCGTGCAGGAAGAAGCAGCCGCAACCTTTACGACCCGTGCAATCACAATCGATGATGTGCTCTATGCAGGTCTGTCCAGCATAGAACCGGTCATTGATGTTTCCGGCTTCCGGGCGGATAGCAATGCGGTTGTTATGGCCATGACCCGTGTGATCAACAATCATCCGGATCTGTTTTATGTGAGTGAGCTCTTCTCTTATTTCAAGAACAGCAGCGGGCAGGTTCTCCGCGTCTATCCCCAATATACCATGGAGGGGCAGGAACTGCTGGATGCCATTGACTACGTGTCCAATGAGCTGAACCGGATTCTTGCTATGATCGATCCCAGCTGGTCGGAACTGGAGACGGTGCTTTTCATCAACGACTATCTGGCCTCCCACTATTATTATGATACATCCTATACGGTCAGCGATATCTACAATTTCTTCAAGCAGGGGAAGGGCACCTGCACCGGCTATTCCCTGACAGCCAGAATTCTGCTGGATATCTGCGGAATTAACAGTACATACGGCATGAGCCTGAATGCAAACCATGCCTGGAATATCGTCCGGCTGGATGGCGCCTGGTATCATATGGATGTCACATGGAACGATCCCGTGCCGGATCGGTTCGGTCAGGCCGGCCATGAGTATTTCCTGATCAGCACCGGTCTGCTGCTGCAGCGTTGCCCCGAACGTTCCGACTGGACGTCCGGAACCCAAATTTCCTACACCGGCACGATCTATGACGATGCCGATTGGAGCGGTGTCCGTCAGCCCTATGCGTTCCTGCTTGACCTGTGGTGCTACAGCAACAATACCGGCATCTATTCGGCAAAAGACCCCTGCAGCCGGGGAACCCTTCTGGTCGAGCACGGCCAGTGGCCCTGTCTGGAACAGCCCGGTTATCATTGGAACAACACCTATTCCGGTCTGGGTGTTTATGGCGATTGTCTGATCTACAATACAGCCAACGAAGTCAAGTCCTATAACCTGAAAACCGGAGAAATCGAAACAATCTACAAGGAAACCTACAGCAACAAGGATATCTACGGCATGATGGTCAACGGCGATACGGCGACTGTCCGTCTGGATATTCATCCCTCCTGCAGCACTATTCCCTGTGCAACGGAAGTCTATACCGAAGTTGCGCTGAATGCGCCGAGGATCACCGTTGTGGCCTCCGGCTACTGCGGCGGCGAAGGCGATGGCAAAAACCTTGAATGGACGCTGGATAGCGAAGGTACTCTGATCATTTCCGGCACCGGCGCCATGGCGGACTACAGCTCCTATAAAAATACTCCCTGGTATACCAATGCCGCTTCCGTGCAGCGTGTTATCATCGGTGATACGGTCACCACCGTTGGCCGCTATGCCTTCTCCCGCTGCAGCATGCTGACCGCTGTGACCATCGGCAACGGTGTCACAACTGTGGGCAGCGAAGCATTCTCCCGCTGCACCCTTCTGCGCGAACTGTCCATCGGCAGCAGCGTAACTGCTATTGACAGCTATGCATTCTCCCGCTGCAACGCATTGACTTCCGTGACTGTGCCCGAAAGTGTGGACACCATCGGCAAGGGTGCCTTCTCCGACTGCGGTCTGGTTTCTGTGACCCTGCCGGAAAGTATGACCGAGATCGGCGAATCTGCCTTTGCGGAATGCATCTCCCTGCGGGCTGTGACTCTGCCTGCCGGTCTGACCGTGATCAGCGGAGATATGTTCCGCGCCTGTGAGCGTCTGGAAACGGTTACCATTCCGGAAAGTGTGGCCGCTATCGGTGATACCGCCTTCTCCTTCTGCAGCAGCCTGAGTGAGCTGCCCATTACGGACACGGTTGAAATCATCGGCGACTATGCCTACCGCGGCTGCGGCAGTCTGGAGTCTGCGGAGATCCCCGATTCTGTTGTAACGATCGGTGAAGGTGCATTCTTTGACTGCGGTCTGTTGTCCTCTGTGACCCTCGGCAGCGGTGTGCAGACCATCGGAAGCTCCGCTTTTGAATATTGCGCCTGTCTGCCTGAGGTGATCGTCCCTGCCGGTGTAACGGCGATCGGAGAAGCCGCATTTGATCACTGCTCTGGACTGACTTCCGTGTATTTTGAAGGTAGTGCCCCCACTGCGGTTGCTGCCTCGGAAACCTTCTCCTCCTTTGATCCGATGGTGACCCTCTATTACATCCCCGGAATGACCGGCTGGACGGACAGTGAAGCCTACGATGCCGCAGCCGGCACTTGGAACGGTTATCAGTTGGCAGTTTGGAAAGAAATGGCTCCCGAAGAGCCCACCATTCTGGAAGGCAAGCTGGCATCGATCGAAGTTTCTCTCGACTCCGA
>JAZNLL010000018.1:0-4218 GCA_045579045.1 Candidatus Avilachnospira sp. | reverse complement strand
GATGCAGAAGGCAATGTGCAGAACATCCAGGCCAGCGTTGTCTGCTATCTGAAGAGAGGTCTTGCAGGTTCTACCAATGTCAAGCAGCTCAATATGTTCAGATCTATGTGCTACTACAACCAGGTTGCTAACAGCTTCTTTGGTCTGTAATTGCGGGCTGTATTTGATATATTCCAATAGAGGCATAGCCCTCTCTCCAATAGGAGAGAGGGCTATGCCTATGGAGAAATTGCAGGAAATAAATCCCAAAAACTATTGTGCTTGTATGGTATCTTATATTATAATAAGAAACAAAATGTCGCTTGGTCGACAATTGCGGAAAGCGAGAGAACCGATGAAAAGAAAAACAATTATGCGTTGGCTTTGCCTGCTGCTGTTAGTGATTTTGGGAACGACCCTTGTTCATGGAGCGGAGGCCGCTCCTGCCGCAGGCTCGCTTGCCTTGGAGGATATGGTCATTCTCTATCCTGCCGATGCAACGGACGTGGAAAAGACGGCCTGCAGAGAACTGCAGGTCTATCTGGAAGCCATCACCGGAAAAAAGCCGACCGTGTTCAAAGAATATACCGGTGCCGGCAAGGCCATTTATGTGGGTCATACCAAGTTCGCCGCCAACAACCAAGTGACCTATACCGATGAAGTCGGTATGGGCGAAGGCTGGACCATTCAGACTGTCGGCAAAAATGTGGTCATCACCGGCGGCAGAAACAGAGGTGTCCTCTACGGTGTGTACCACCTGTTGGAGGATGTGCTTGGTGTCCATTGGTGGAATCTGTGGGAGGAGTATGTCCCTTCCATGGAAGATGCCCTCATTCCTGCCGATTACCACGACAGCGGCGAGCCCATTTTCTACTGCCGTGACATCTATTTTGCAGAGAGCGCCAAGGGTCTGTTCCATGTCCGCAACCGCCTCAATGGCTTTGCCGGCTGGACACCTGCGGAGTATGGCGGTGAAGAGGACTTCACCGAGCCTTACCATGTCCATACCTTCAATCTCTACTTCCCGCCGAGCAAGTATTTCAGTACCCATCCTGAATGGTATTCCTGGGATGCCGATACCCAGCAGCGCATTTCCGACGGTCAGCTGTGTCTGACCAATGAAACACTGCTGCAGGAGTTCACCAAGAAGGTTCTGGCTTCCATTGCATCTTCCTATGCGAAGGCCGATGCAGCAGGCAAACCCAGACCCATTTTCACCGATGTAAGCCCTGCCGACTGGGGCGGTCATTGCGAATGTGAGCCCTGTCAGGCTTCCATGGCAGAAAGCGGTCCTTCCGGCCATCTGCTGAAGTTCGTCAATGCCATCGCCGATGCGGTCTATGCGGTCTATCCCGAAATCAAGGTGGAGACCCTGTCCTATGCCGAGTATTTCGAAATTCCCAAGGACGGTACGGTTCCTGCCAAGAATGTGGTCATCCGTCTGGCCTCCTCCGATATGGACATCATGCACAGTCTGGATCATGTCAATAACCAAAAACCCAATATCCGACTGAAGCAGTGGGGTTCTCTGCTGCAGCCCGGTCAGCTTCTCTACTGGGACTACGGCATGATGACCAATACCATCGTCGGCACCTGCCCCAACTTTTTCCGCTTCGCCGAAGACTATCAGAAGCTCTATGAAAACAACGGCGCCGGTGTCTTTCTGGAAAATGGCGGCATGAACCGCATGGATATGTGGGATGCCAGAGCATGGATCGCCGCCAAGATCATCGAAGACCCCTATCAGGATATCTACGAGGTAGCCAAGATCTTTACCAACGGCTACTACGGCAAGGCTGCCGGACAGGATATCTATAACTACATGGTCTTCATGGAGAAGGATGCCGCATCCTACACAGAGCATATCCGCTACGGCAGCAACACGCTGGATGCCAAATGGATGTCTGCAGTGGATATCGTGAAGGCCAACGGCTATTTTGATGCAGCCGTAGCCAAGACCGAAGCCGATCCCTCCATCACCGAGGCGGAACGTCAGATGTATCTGAACCGTATCAATGCAGCCAGAACCGCCCTGGACCGCACCATTCTCAACAAGTTTGAGACCTATGCCTATGAGATCGCCTCTGCAGGCGGCAGCTTTGGCATGACCAAGCAGGAGGTAGGCCGCCGTCTCTATCAGGGCGAGCTGTGGCTGGATACGCTGGCAGCTGAGAAGGATCTTTCCGGTGTGCAGCAGCTGGTCAGCAGAGGCGACTACGATGATGCCGCCAAGAGCATCATGAGCCAGTATGCCTCCTACAAGGGCGAGCTTTCCTACAATGGCTCCATGTGGTGGCCGGAGCTGCCGCAGCAGGTTCTGGACGAAAATCCCGACCTGAGCCCGCTGCATATGTATGATTATCCCGCGGCTTGTTTTACTTATAAGAGCGAATATGCCGAGTTGGTTCCCAACGCAGCCTCCTTTGCCGGCGGCAGCGCCATGTTGGTGGATCAGGCCAAGGCCATTGCAGCCGGTATCGGCAGAACCAAGGTCACTTTCAATGCCTCCCGTCCGCTGAACTTCAATCTGAGCCAAAAGCTCTATCTGGGCGATCCCATCGTTGCAGACGGGGAATACCATCTGTATAAGCTGGAAGACGTTGTCGTCTATGGCGGCAGCGTCTGGGAACTGAAAATACTGGATGCCATAACCGTCCAGACCAAGAATCTGAAGCAGTTGGAAGGCAAGTCTGCCGATGTTTACCTGTCCATGAAGATCGATGGCGATCCTTCTGCCGGTGCGGCAAAGATCTACATCGACCGTCTGGTCATTACGGAGGACTGCACCGATTATGAAATTCCCGCGGTTTCTCTGGTCGGTGCCTCCTGCGCCTCCAACGCCTATGCGGTAGGTCCCTGTTCCATTTGCGGTAAAACCGCCCGTGCCGAGGCACCGGGCACCAAGTATCCCCACCGCATTTCCGGCTCCTACACTTACCATGCCGATACCAACACCTACACAGCCACCTGCAAAAATTGCGGTACAGTCACCTATGAAGGCTTTGACGTCCCTCTGCCCGAGTCCTTCCTTGCTCAGCTGAAGGAGAATGGAATCGGTTTGGAACATGTCCACGAATTCCATATGGATGACTTCCGCTGTCACGGTCTGGATCAGGTCGATGAGGAGAGCCCCATCGGTATGGCTGCCGTCCAAAGCGGTGACTTCGATAAGAAGGTGTATATCTACGGTACACCCTATTCCGTGGATTTTGGCGGTCCTTCCGCTTCGGCTCTGAAGCAGGCTTCCGGCGAAGGTTACCGCACTTATAGGCTTAATGCAGGCATCATCCCCACCACCGATAATGTCTATTGGCATACCTTTGGCTGGCTGGTTCAGAGTGATACCATGGTAAAAGAACTGGCCCATCTGGCAGGCTCAGCGGTGACACCCTATCCCTGTATCAAGGTTACCGGCGATGACACGGAAGGCTATACCTACTATCTGGATCGCATTTATGTGGTAGAGCCCTGCGGTGGCTGCGGTGCAGGCGCTGCTCCCATGAGGTACGCTGTTCGCTTTAACAGCAATGGCGGCAGTCCTGTAGCAGAGACAGGTGCCGTCTCCGGCCGCCCTGTAACAGAACCCGCAGCCCCGACCAAGGACGGCTGCCGTTTCCTTGGCTGGTACCTGAACGATACGCTTTATAATTTCAGCAGTAAAGTCACCGCACCCATGACCCTTGTGGCAAAATGGGAGTTGGATGTAACCTATACGGCAGAAGCCAATGGCACGAAGTATGAGACGCTCTCTGAAGCCGTGGAAGCTGCCGAAGAAGGCGGTGCTGTGAGCCTGCTGGCGGATACGGATGAGACTGTCATTCTGGCAAAGCCTCTTACGGTTTATAAAAACGGCTTCACCGCCACCGGGTTGGTTGCCGGTGAGGGCTATGAACTCACCGAAACCGAAACTGCCTATATCGTTACCGTCAAGGTCATTGAACCTCCCGTTGTCGAGCCCACCATTCTGGAAGGCAAGCTGGCATCGATCGAAGTTTCTCTCGACTCCGAGATTCTGCTCCGCCAGAAGTTCCAGCTGCCTGAAGAACTGATCAACGATGATGATGCATACGCAGTTGTCACCGCCGACAGAAAGGGCGGCGTGAAGGAAACCGTCATTCCCATGGCCGAACTCCGTGCCAAGGGTGCCGACGAGAACGGTCGTTACGTCATTGAGCAGGGCATGGCCTCCGGCGAAATGGGTCGTAATATGACCGTTTCCTTCGTGGACGGCAACGGCAA